>DATEKP010000001.1:0-9651 GCA_035277405.1 Allostellaceae bacterium
AAAAACGGCTCCAATTGGTGCCGAACTGGAACGGCATGACGATGCCCGACACGACGCCCATGCCGAACGACACCGCAAAAATCTTCGTCCAGAACGCGGACAGCCGAACGTAAATGTCGCGTCCGGTAAAGAGGCCGAGGCCTTCGAGAACCGCGATGTACGAGGCAAGCCCGACCGTGAACGCGGGCAGCAGGATGTGCCAGCCGATGACCCAGGCGAACTGGATGCGCGACAACAAGAGCGGGTCGAGCATCGCCTATAATCTCATCCACTCAGATGGTCGTCACCCCCGCGAAAGCGGGGGTCCAGGGGCAGCCGCTCGTCGCATCCCCTGGATTCCCGCTTGCGCGGGAATGACGAAATTTACGCGGCCGGTTGGAGTACGCGCCAGCTACCGCGGTTTCGGCGGCGGCAGGTCGAGCCTGATGTGAAGCTCCTTCAATCGTTCGGGCGGCACCGGCGCCGGTGCCTGCATCAAGAGGTCCTCGGCCTGCTGGTTCATCGGGAAGGCGACGACCTCGCGGATGTTGGGCGTGTCGGCCAAGAGCATGACGATGCGGTCGATGCCGGGCGCCGAGCCGCCATGCGGCGGCGCGCCGTAGCGGAACGCTTTCAGCATGCCGCCGAAGCGCGCCTCGACCTCGGCCGCCGAATAGCCGGCGATCGCGAACGCCTTGTACATAATGTCGGGGCGGTGGTTGCGAATGGCGCCGGACGACAGTTCGACGCCGTTGCACACGATGTCGTACTGGTAGGCGAGGATCGACAGCGGGTCCTGTCTCTCCAGCGCGTCGAGGCCGCCTTGCGGCATCGAGAACGGGTTGTGGCTGAACTCGATCTGCCCGGTCTCGGGGTTGCGCTCGTACATCGGGAAATCGACGATCCAGCAGAAGCGAAAGGCGTCCTCCTCGATCAGCCCGAGTTCGTGGCCGATCCGGGTGCGCGCCGCGCCGGCGAGGCGCTCGGCCTCGGATTTGTCGCCGGCGGCGAAAAACACCACGTCGCCGGCGCCGATTCCGGCCAGTGCGGCGATCTGGGCAACCTCCTCGGGTGCGAGATTGTTCGCGATCGGCCCGCGCCCGGCCAGTTCGCGGCCATTTCCTTCGAGGATGATGTAGCCGAGCCCCGGCGCACCCATCTCGGTTTTCGCCCAGGAATCCATCCGGTCCTGGAACGACGAGCGCGGCCGCGACGCCGATCCCGGCGCCGGGATCGCCCTGACCACGCCGCCATTCTCGACGACGCGCCGGAAAGCCCGGAAATTCGAGTGCCCGAACACCTCCGAGACATCGGCAATGACGAGCGGATTTCTGAGGTCCGGCTTGTCGGTACCGTATTTGAGGGCGGCCTCGGCATAGGTGAGGCGCGGAAACGGTGCCGGCGTGACGGCACGGCGCTCCGCAAATTCCTCGAAGACCCCGTGCAATACCGGCTCGATCGCTGCGAACACGTCCTCTTGGGTGACAAAGCTCATCTCGAAATCGAGCTGATAGAATTCGCCCGGCGCCCGGTCGGCGCGCGCCGCCTCGTCACGAAAGCACGGGGCGATCTGGAAATAGCGATCGAACCCGGCGACCATCAGCAACTGCTTGAACTGCTGCGGCGCCTGCGGCAAGGCGTAGAACGTGCCGGGGTGCAGCCGGCTCGGCACCAGATAGTCGCGCGCCCCCTCGGGGGAGCTGGCGGTCAGGATCGGCGTCTGGAACTCGGTGAAGCCCTGCTCGATCATGCGCTGCCGGATCGACGCGATGACCTGCGCGCGCAGCATGATGTTGCGGTGTTCCCGCTCGCGCCGCAGGTCGAGAAAGCGGTAGGCAAGCCGCATCTCCTCCGGATACTCGGCCTCGCTGTTGACCGGGAAGGGCAGCGGCTCGGCCGATGACAGCAGCTCGACGGCGCCGATAGTCAGCTCGACCTCGCCGGTCTCAAGGCTCGGATTGACCGTGTCGGGCGAGCGCTCGACGACCCGTCCGGTAAAGGACACGACGCTTTCAAGCCGCAGCCCGTCGCATGTCGCGAACAGCGGCGACGACACATCAATGACGCATTGCGTGATGCCGTAATGGTCGCGCAGGTCGATGAACAAAAGCTGGCCGTGGTCGCGCTTCCGGTGCACCCAGCCGGCAAGCCGGGCCTCGGTCCCGGCGTCGGTGCGGCGCAGTGCGCCGCAGGTGTGGGTGCGATAGGCGTGCATCGGGGGTCCCCGCGATCAACAAAGGCCGGCGGCGGCAAAAAGGCGCCGGACATCGGCACGGATCGCCCGCTTTTGTCAAGAAACCCGCCGCCGCTCGCGGCGTCGGCCGGCGCCTCGGGTGCGGCTCAGTTCCAGTTCAGCGTCAGCACGCCGTCGCGCATCTCGTAGCTGTCGAGCCGGGTCAGAAAGCTCTGGCCCAACAGCGAGATGCCGACGTGTTCGACGACCGCCGCCGAGACGTCGTAGAGCGAGAGCTGGCCGATCCTCACCTCGCGCAGCTGCACCGGCGCGGCGCGCGCCGGGCCGTTCGCGGTCATCGTGCGCATCGTGAATTCGAGGCTGTTCAGCCCAATGCCCGCCGCCTCGGCGTCATGCAGCGTCAGCACCACCATCGTCGCGCCGGTATCGACCAGAAACTTGACGGCCGCGCCGTTGACGGAGGCGTCGAGCCTGACGTGCCCCTGGCGATCGGCGGGGAAGGTCAGCGAATTGACCGGACCGTCATGCCGCGTCGGGGCGGCGGGCGGGGGCTCCCCGACGATATGCGCCGGTTCAGGCGACGGCGCCTGGTTCGCGAAGCGGCTGAGGACGCCGCTGCTGAGCGCGCCGTAGCAAATCAGCCCCAGCGCGCTCCACATCACCGCCTGACGCAGGGCCCAGCCGATCATGTCGCCATCCTCACGACGCGGCGATGGCGGTTCGCACGCCGCCGCCGGCAGCATCGCCACACGCGGTTAAGCGGCCGTTAACGTTGCTGGTGCTGCCGGAAAGGATTGAACTTTCGACCTCCCCCTTACCAAGGGGGTGCTCTACCACTGAGCTACGGCAGCGTCGGCGCCGAGGCGGCACGGGATACACGAGGTGCCATCAGTTGGCAAGGCGCGGAGCCGGCCGTGCGGGAACCAGCGGGCGTCGGGGCGTGTTTCGCGGCCAGTCCCTTTCAATCGCCGCGGCAGCGCGCCGAGCCTCGCCGGGTGAATTGTGGAGTGCGGTTCCGATGGTGTGGCGCAGTTCGGCGATCGATCCGACCGTGGATGTCGCGGCGGAGGCCGTGATCGAGGCGTTCGAGGCGGCGCGCGGCGCCGGCCAGCCCTCGGTCGAGTGCTACCGCGCCGGGGTCGAGGCGTGGCGGCGCACCCATCCCGACCAGTCGGCCGAATACGCCGCCCGGCAGGCGGTCGCGGTGATTCTCGCCGCCAAGGTCACGCTGCGGGTCGAGGCCGATTGACAGCGGCCACGGCGCCGCCGTTCGATGCGCGCAATGCGCGAAACCCGCCGCCCCAATCCTGCCATTTCGCCGGCGCCCCGCGCCGGCCGCGAGCGGCTGGCCCAGGCGCTGCGCGACAATCTGCGCCGTCGCAAGGAACAGGCGCGGGCCCGGCGCGAGCAGCGGGCACAACCATCGGGCGAGGCCGACGCGGACGGCAAGCCGCCGGCTTGAGCGCACCCCGACTGTCCCGTAAAACCATCGCTGACGTTCGAGGATGGCCACCGTCGATGCGACGGCGCGCGGAGCAACGGTCATGGACAGAATTCTGATCCGCGGCGGCGTGCCGCTGTCGGGCGCGATCCGGATCGGCGGCGCCAAGAACGCCGCGCTGCCGCTGATGGCGGCGAGCCTCCTGACCGACGAGAAGCTGGTGCTCTCCAACCTTCCCGCTCTCGCCGACATCGCGACGATGGGCAACCTCTTGGCGCAGCACGGCGTCGCGATCGACATCGCCGCCCCGCCGCCCGGCGAAGCGGGCCGCGTCTTCACGCTGTCGGCCCGCGACATCGCCTCGACGACGGCGCCCTACGATCTGGTGCGCAAGATGCGCGCCTCGTTCCTCGTGCTGGGGCCGCTGGTGGCGCGCTGCGGCCACGCGCGCGTGTCGTTGCCGGGCGGCTGCGACATCGGCGTGCGGCCGGTCGATCTGCACATCAAGGGGCTGCAGCGCCTCGGCGCCGAGGTCGAGCTGAGCCAGGGCTATATCGAGGCGCGTGCCCCCAACGGGCTGCGCGGCGCCGAGATCGTCTTTCCGAGCGTCTCGGTCGGCGCCACCGAGAACCTCCTGATGGCCGCCGCCCTCGCCGAGGGCGAGACCGTGCTGATCAACGCTGCGCGCGAGCCGGAAATCGCCGATCTCGCGCATTGCCTGATCGCGATGGGGGCGGAGATCTCCGGCATCGGCAGCCACCGCCTGTCGGTGCATGGGGTGCCGAGACTGCACGGCGCGCATCATCGCGTGATCCCGGACCGCATCGAGACCGGTACCTACATGATGGCGGCGGCGGCGACCGGCGGCGAGGTCAGGCTCGTGGGCGGCCGGCTCGACCATGTCGAGACGGTGCGACGGGCGCTGGAGGCCGCCGGGGTCTGCGTCAGCGACGGCGGCGACGGCATCGCGGTGCGCCGGAAGAACGGCCGGCTCGCAGGCAGCGACGTGATGACCGAGCCCTATCCCGGCTTCCCGACCGATCTGCAGGCGCAGATCATGGCTCTGATGACGATCGCCGAGGGCGCCTCGATGATCACCGAGACGATTTTCGAAAACCGCTTCATGCACGTGCCAGAGCTGGCGCGGATGGGCGCCAACGTCACCGTGCACGGCGCCTCGGCCTTGGTACGCGGCGTGCCGCGGCTGCTCGGCGCCCCGGTCATGGCGACCGACCTGCGCGCCTCGGTGTCGCTGGTGCTGGCCGGGCTGATGGCGGCCGGCGAGACGATCGTCAGCCGGGTCTACCATCTCGACCGCGGCTACGAGCGGATCGAGGAGAAGCTGTCGGCCTGCGGCGCCCGCATCGAAAGGCTGCGCGACTAGATGCCGCCGGCTCGCCCGCCCGAGGCGAACCCGGGCGATCGGAAATCCGCGGGCGCCGGGCTGCGGTTGCGCGCCGAGGACGCGGACGACCTCGCCGTCATCTCGGCGTGTTTGCAGGACGCGCTCGTCTCGGTCGGCGATCTCGCCTACGATCGCGATGCGCGGCGTTTTCTGTTGGTCGCCAACCGCTTCCGCTGGGAGGCTCGCGGCGCGCGGCGCGGCCGGCGCGGCGCGTTCGAGCGGACGCTGTGCGCGCTGGCGTTCGAAGAGGTCGAGGCGGTGGCGTATCGCGGCTTTCAGCGCAGCGAGGAGGAGCGGATTCTGTCTCTGTTGGCCATCGAGCCGGCGGGCGATACGGCTGCCGCCGCGATCGATCTCGAATTCGCCGGCGGCGCGACGATAAGGCTCGCCGCCGCGGCGATCCGCTGCCGCGCGCGCGATTTCGGCGAGCCGTGGCCGACCGCGTGGCGGCCCGACCACACGCTGGAGGAGAAGCCGTGAAGCGCCGCCGCGACATGCCCGGCGCCGATCGCGACGGCCTCGTCATGGCGCTGCCCAACGGCCGCATCCTCGGCGAGGTCATGCCGTTGCTGCGGCGCGTCGGCATCGTGCCGGAGCCGGCATTCGACGATCCGCACAGCCGGCAATTGCGCTTCGCCACCTCCGACCCCGGCCTCGACTTGATCCGCGTGCGCAGCTTCGACGCGGCGACGTTCGTCGCGTTCGGCGCGGCACAGCTCGGGGTCGCCGGCAACGACGTGCTGATGGAGTTCGACTATCCCGAGATTTACGCTCCGCTCGACCTCGATATCGGCCATTGCCATATGGCGGTAGCGGCGCCCATCGATTGGGCCGGCCACGAGGACCCGCGCAGCTGGAGCCATCTGCGCGTCGCGACCAAATATCCCGAGATCGCCCGCCGCCATTTCGCCGAGCGCGGCGTCCAGGCCGAATGCATCAAATTGCACGGCGCGATCGAGCTGGCGCCGCAGCTCGGGCTGTGCCGTCACATCGTCGATCTGGTGCAGACCGGCGCCACGCTGAAGGCCAACGGCCTGATCGAGATCGAGCACATCGCCGATGTCAGTTCGCGCCTGATCGTCAACCGCCCGGCGCTGAAGACCCGCCCGGAGGAAATCGCCCGCTGGATCGAGCGCGTCCGCGCCGCGATCGAGCCGAACCGCCGCCGCGCCGCCGCCGGCTAGGCGCCGCAGGGCGCGAGAAGCGCCGTGCTTCGCCAATGTGCTTGGATCGTTTACAATCGCTTATGGCAAACTTTGTCCCATCCGAACTGCTCGACCCGGTGGTGACCTACTTCAATCCCCGCCGCATCATCCTGTTTGGTTCGAGCGCGCGCGGCGAGGCGACCCCGGACAGCGATATCGATCTTCTGGTGATCGTTGACGACGACACGCCGGCTGAGAAGCTGACGCTGCGAGCTGGTTACGAGGCGAGACGCTCGTATCACGGCGGGGCGGCCGATGTAATTCCGTGCCGCGACGCAACCTTTCAGATCAAGCGCGGTATTGCGGGGACTTTACCCTACGAAGCGGCGCGCGACGGCATCGTTGTATATGAGCGCAGATGAAGAGGCGACACGGCGCCCGGTAGGTGAAACCGCGCTTCCCCATTATCCCGACTTGAAGGAAAATCTGGAGGTGCTGAGGCCGACAACCGCGTGGGGCATCGCGTACCGATATCCCGCCCCGGAGTCGGAGCCGGAACCGCTGCCGGAGACTGGCGAAATCGAACGCGTCATCGAACTGCTGGAGGGGCTTGCCTCTAGGCTGCGCGCCCTTGCCGGTCAGGGCGAGGAGCTGGCGTGACCTTGATGCTCACGACCCGCGATTCCGATTTCGAGGCGGCATTTGCCGCGCTCTTGGCGGCGAAGCGCGAAAGCGCGGCGGATGTCGATGAGGCGGTCGCGGCGATCGTCGCCGATGTCGCGGCGCGGGGGGATGCGGCGCTGCTCGAATACACAAGCCGCTACGACCGCGTGTCGCTCGGCGCCGGCCAGCTGCGCCTGTCGGCTGCCGAGATCGCGGCCGGCGCCGACGCCGCGCCGCCCGAAGCGGTGGCGGCATTGCGGCTCGCCGCCTCGCGCATCGAGGATTTCCATCGCCGCCAGCTGCCCGACGGGATCGACTATGTCGATGCCGCGGGCGTGCGGCTCGGCCAGCGCTGGCGGCCGATCGAGGCGGTCGGCCTCTACGTGCCGGGCGGCACGGCGGCCTATCCGTCCTCGGTGCTGATGAACGCGATCCCGGCCAAGGTCGCCGGCGTCGGGCGTCTGGTGATGGCGGTGCCGGCGCCGGACGGCGCGCTCAACCCGCTGGTCTTGGCGGCGGCGCGCCTCCTCGGCATCGACGAAATCTACCGGGTCGGCGGCGCCCAGGCGATTGCCGCGCTGGCCCATGGCACCGCGACGATCGCCCCGGTCGACAAGATCGTCGGCCCCGGCAATGCCTATGTCGCGGCGGCAAAGCGGCGCGTGTTCGGCCGAGTCGGCATCGACATGATCGCCGGACCGTCGGAAATTCTGGTGGTCGCCGATCGCGATAACGACCCGTCGTGGATCGCCGCCGATCTGCTGTCGCAGGCCGAGCACGACGCCGCGGCGCAGGCGATCCTGGTGTGCGATGACGGCGATTTCGCCGCCGCCGTCCGGCGCGAGATCGCCCGCCATCTGCAGCGCCTGCCGCGCGCCGAGATCGCCGGCGCCAGCTGGCGCGACAATGGCGCAATCATCGTGGTCGGCGATTGGGACGAGGCGGTGCCGCTGATCGACCGCATCGCCCCCGAGCACCTCGAGCTGGCAATCGAAAATCCCGAGGCGCTGGCGGCGCGGGTCAGCCACGCCGGCGCGATCTTTCTCGGCCGCCATACGCCCGAGGCGATCGGCGACTACATCGCCGGTCCCAACCACGTCCTGCCGACGGCGCGCAGCGCACGCTTCGCGTCGGGCCTCGGCGTCCTCGATTTCATGAAGCGCACGACCATCGTCGGCTGCGACTCGGCCAGCCTCGCCGCGCTGGCGCCGGCCGCGATCCGGTTGGCCGAGGCCGAGGGCCTTGACGCGCACGCGCTGTCGCTGGCGATCCGGCTGGACGCATGATCCCGGCGCTGCGCATCGCTGAGATCACGCTCGACGAGCGCACCGTCGTGCGGCGTCATCCGGACATCGAGCGCGAGCGCGCCGCCGCGATCGCCGACCTCGTCGCCGCCAATCGCTTCGCCCCGGAATCGGGACTCGTCGGCCCGTTCCGTCTGCACCTCGCGGCCGCCGACGGAAGGCTGGCGATCGAGATCGCCTCGCTCGCGGGAAGCGGCCGCGAGACGATCGTGTTGTCGCTGCGGCCCTTCGCCCGCATCGTTAAGGATTACTTCCTGGTGTGCGAGAGCTATGCGAAGGCGCTGCGCGGCGCCAATCTCGGCCAGGTCGAATCGATCGACATGGGCCGGCGCGGCTTGCACGACGAAGGCGCGGCCCTGTTGATCGATTGCCTCGCCGGCAAGGTCGCGCTCGACCACGCGACCGCGCGGCGGCTCTTTACGCTCGTTTGCGTGCTGCACCTGAAGGCTCCGACGCACGGGCTCGGGGCGCACCCGCGGTCGTGACCGCGCCCTTGGTGCTCGCCTCAGCGTCGCCGCGCCGGCTGGCGTTGCTCGCGCAGATCGGCATCGTGCCTGACGCCGTGGACCCGGCCGATATCGACGAGACGCCGGCGCGCGGCGAGCTGCCGGCCCAGCACGTCGTGCGCCTCGCGCAGCAGAAGGCGCGCACGGTCGCGCCGCGCCATCCCGAGGCCTTCATCCTGGCCGCCGACACGGTCGTCGCCTGCGGCCGGCGCATCCTGCCGAAGGCCGAGGACGAAGGGACCGCCCGCGCCTGTCTGACGATGCTGTCGGGGCGACGGCACCGGGTCTATGGCGGTGTCGCCGTGATCGCGCCCGACGGCCGTGCCGCGACCCGCCGCGTCGTCAGCCAGGTCATGTTCAAGCGGCTGAGCGAGACGGAGATCGCCGCCTATGTCCAATCCGGCGAGTGGCGCGGCAAGGCGGGCGGCTACGCGATCCAGGGGCTGGCCGGCGCCTTTGTCCCGTGGATCGGCGGCTCCTACTCCAACGTCGTCGGCCTGCCGCTTTACGAGACGGCGCAGCTCTTGGCTGGCCGCGGCTACCCCTTCCGGTGCGCCGCGACCTCCTGATCGCCGCCGGCCCCGGCGAATGGCGCGCCGCTTGGCTGGAGGATGGGATGGCGGTCGAGCTGCATGTCGAGCGCGGCGACTCGCGGCCGGCCGGCAGCATTCATCTCGGCCGCGTGCTGCGGCAGGTCGCCGGGCTCGATGCGGCGCTCGTCGATATCGGCGACCAGCGGCCCGGTTTTCTGCCGCTGCGGCCGGGCAGGGGCGACGGCCTGCGCCTCGACGAGGGCGCGCGCGTGCTGGTGCAGGTACGGCGCGAGGCGCAGGGCGGCAAGGGCGCGCTGCTGTCGGCGCGGCCGGCCGCGCGCGATGCGGCCGATATGGCGCAGTTGGCCGAGCGGGCGAGGGGGCTGGAACCTCCCGCCCAGCTTTATCCCGCGCCGGGTTTCGCGGCGGCGCTGGCGCTGCGGCTGCCGGCCTTGCCGGAGCGGGTGCTGACCGACGATGC
>DATEKP010000002.1:0-3771 GCA_035277405.1 Allostellaceae bacterium
GGTCAGTTAAACATCCCCGCTTTTGGGAGAGGTGGGCAGCGCACCGCGCAACCATTGCGCTCGCGACAGCGAGGCGGCGCCGGTGACCGCCGCGCCGCCGCCCGCCCAGGTCACTTGCTGCATCGTGGGCGGCGGCCCTGCCGGCATCATGCTGGGATTTATGTTGGCGCGCACCGGGGTTGCGGTCGCGGTGCTCGAGAAACACCGCGATTTCCTGCGTGATTTCCGCGGCGACACGATCCACCCGTCGACCCTGCAGGTGATTGCCGAACTCGGTCTCTTGGATGGGTTTCTGGCGCTGCCGCACACCGAGATCGGCGAACTGCACGGCATCGTCGGCGACAGCGACATCAAAATCGGCGATTTCAGCCATCTGCCCACCCGCTGCCGCTTCATCGCGCTGATGCCGCAATGGGATTTCCTGAATTTCATGGCCGCGCGCGGCGCCGATTATCCGGGATTTCACTTGGCCATGGAGGCCGAGGCCATCGACCTGATCGAGGAGGGCGGCCGCATCGCCGGGGTCCGCGGACAAATTCACGAGGCACCGTTCGAGATCCGGGCCGATCTCGTGGTCGGCGCCGACGGCCGACACTCGGTCGTGCGTGAACGCGCCGGCTTGCCGGTCAAACGCTTTGGTGCGCCGATCGACGTGTTGTGGATGCGTGTGTCGAAGCGACCGGGCGATCCGCCGCAAACCGCCGGCCGGTTCAACTACGGCCGCCTCTTCATCTCGCTCGATCGCGGCGATTACCTGCAATGCGCGTATGTGATCAGGAAGGATGGCTACGCCGAGGTCAGAGAGCGCGGTCTCGACGCGCTGCGCGCCGACATCGCCAGGATCGCGCCACACCTCGCCGACCGGCTCGGCGAGTTGCGCGACTGGGATGACGTCAAGTTGCTGACCGTCACGGTCGATCGGCTGGAGCGCTGGTGGCGGCCCGGTCTGCTGTGCATCGGCGATGCCGCGCACGCGATGTCGCCGATGGGCGGGGTCGGCATCAACCTGGCGATCCAGGACGCGGTTGCCGCGGCCAACATCCTGGCTCAGCCATTGCGCCAGGGTACACTGGCCGACGCGCATCTGGCGGCGGTGCAACAGCGCCGCATGCTGCCGACGCGGCTGACCCAGGCGGCACAGGTCTTCATGCAAGACCGGGTCATCAACCGAGCGCTCGGGACCGACAAGCCGATCGCCGCGCCATGGCTGCTGCGATTGTTCAACCATGTTTCGTTGCTGCCGCGCATCCCGGCGCGGATCGTCGGCATGGGCTTCCGCCCCGAGCACGTACGGATTTAGCCGAGGTCAGCGCACGCTGAGCCGGCGCACTGCGGCGCCGAAAAACGCCTGCGGCTCCGACGGCAACACGCCAAACATCTGCTCGCGGCGGCGGACGCAGGCGGCGTTGCGCCGATACGCCGCCGCCCAGGTCGATACGCGCGGCAGCGTCGCCAGTAAACATTCGTCGAACACCGTGAAATCGCGGTCGGCCTGGCAGCCGAACGAAGGCCGGTCAGCCCGCGCCGCGGTCAGCACGACGCGGTTGGGCGCCTGCATCGCGCCGCGGCTGAACTCGCCGCTGAAGCAGCTTGACACGATCGCGACGGTCGGGACCCGGGCGCAGCCGAGCGCCAACGCCTGCGCCAACTCGTCCGGCGTCAGGAACTCTCCGCGATAGGCGAGCCAGAGCCCGTCGTCGCGCCTGCCGTGCGAGGTCAGGAAGACGAGGCAGCGCCGACCCGGTTCGCCGCGCAGCCCGGCGATGCGCTGCAGCACGCCCCGCGCGGAGGCCGGCTCGATGCTCGCGTCGCGGGCCGGCGGTGCGGCGCTGAGGCGGTGAACCTCGGCCGCCGGCACCCCGTCCTGGGCGAGCCAGCGCGCGACTGCGCCGACCGCGTTGTCGAACACCGGCTGGGCGTGATCGCCGGCGACCAGCACCGCCTTCCACTCCGGCCCAGTCGGCCGCGCGGCCTGCGCCGACAGCGCCCAAAGCGGCGGCAGCGCCGCCAGGCACAGGCAGAGCCGGACAAAACGCAGCGCGGCGCGGCGCATCGCGGCGGTCAGGCGGTCGCCTTCAGGATGTCGCGGATCTCTGTCAGCAGCACCTCTTCGCGCGGCGGCGCGATCGGGGCGGGTTCCGGGGCCGGCTCGGCCCTCTTGAAGCGGTTGATCTGCTTGACGAGGATGAAGATCGCGAAGGCGACGATGATGAAGCGCAGCACGGCGTTGATGAAGAGGCCGTAATTGATCGTCACGGCGCCGGCCGCCTTGGCAGCCGCGAGAGTCGGGAAGGAGCCGCCCTTCAGCGTGATGAAGAAGTCGGAGAAATCGACGCCGCCGAGCGCCAGACCGATCGGCGGCATGAGGATGTCGTTGACCAGAGAATTGACGATTGTCGTGAAGGCGGCGCCGATGATGATGCCGACCGCGAGATCGATGACATTGCCGCGCATTGCAAAGTCGCGGAATTCTTGCCACATGGTCACCTCCACAGCCCGTTCCCGAGACTAGCATGGAATGGCAGGGTGAAGAACGCCGGCCGGAACGCTACGCCGTAATCGTCCGCGGCCTTGTCCTGATGGCGAGCATCGGCATCCGCCGCGTCGAGCGCGAGCGGAAGCAGCGCGTGCGGGTCTCGGTCGAATTGACCGCCACCGCCGAGGCCGGTTTTCCGCGCGACGAGCGGCGGCGCGTGATCAACTACGAGAAAGTGGTGGCGGCGATCCGCGAGATCGCCGCTTCGGGCCATATCGACTTGTGCGAGGGGTTTGCCGCCCGCATCTGCGACTATTGCTTCGCCGACCCGCGCGTCGCGCATGCCCGGGTCGAGGTCGAGAAGCTCGACATCTTCCCCGACGCCGAGGCGGTCGGCGCGATCATCGAGCGCAACCGGCCGGCGTGAGAAGATGCCGCGCCCGCTGATCGTCGGCATCGTCAACATCACCGCCGATTCGTTCTCCGATGGCGGCCGTTTTCTCGACCCCGCCGCGGCGATTGCGCACGCCCGCAGGCTGGCCGAGGGCGGCGCCGACATCGTCGAACTGGGCGCCGCGGCCAGCAACGTCGCGGCCGCGCCGGTCTCGGCCGAGGAGGAAATCCGGCGCCTCGGCCCGGCGCTCGCCGCGCTCGCCCGCGACGGCGCGACGCTGGCAATCGACAGCGCCTGTCCGCAGGTGCAGCGCTTCGCGCTCGCGCGCGGCGTCGGCTACCTCAACGACATCGAGGGGTTTCCCGACGCGGCACTCTATCCCGAATTGGCCGGTGCGAGCTGCCGGCTCGTGGTCATGCACAAGGTGCAGGACGCCGGCCGCGCCGAGCGCGGCGACCTCGACGCGGACGCGGTGTGGTGCCACATCGAGGCGTTTTTCGCCGAGCGCGTGGCACTGCTTGCTGCCGCCGGCATCGCGCGCGAGCGGCTGATCCTCGATCCGGGCATGGGATTTTTTCTCAGCACCCGGCCGGAGGCCTCATTGCGGGCGCTCGCCGGGATCGGCCGGCTGAAACAGCGGTTCGGCCTGCCGGTCATGGTGTCGGTGTCGCGCAAATCCTTCCTTGCCGCGCTGACCGGCCGCACCGGCCCAGCCGAACTCGGCCCGGCGACCCTGGCGGCCGAGCTTTACGCAGCCGCGCGCGGCGTCGATCTGATCCGCACGCACGACGCGGCGGCGCTGCGCGACGCGCTCGTCGTGACTGAAGCGATACGAAACGAAGAGACCTCGTCATTCCCGCGCACGCGGGCATCCAGGGCAACCGGCTCGTCTGGAGCGTGA
>DATEKP010000003.1:0-8719 GCA_035277405.1 Allostellaceae bacterium
CGCCGTCGCGTCACCGAGACCGAGGTAGACGCCGCCGAGCCGGTAATGCGCTTCCATGTTTTGCGGCTCCGCCTGCACCGCATTCTTCAGCTGGATGCGGGCGGCGCGCAGGTCGCCCTTGGCGATCAGCCGCTTGGCGTCATCGAGATAGTCGTTCGCGGCCGCCGCGCCGGCAAACGCGACGAGGCCGAGCAGCAATGCCGCGGTTTTCAGGGTTCTTGCAGCCACTCGCCATCCCTCCCGGTTGAAGCCGGCGTCCTGAGCGGCGGCGGCTGGCCGCCGTCGGGGTGCCGCGCGTCGGCTGCGGTGCCGAGACCATGCGTTTCGAGCAGCGCGTAGAGCGTCGGCCGGCTGATGCCGAGCAGCTTGGCCGCCGTCGAGATCGTGCCGTTGCTCTGGCTCAACGCCCGCTG
Organism: Allostellaceae bacterium; assembly: GCA_035277405.1. Taxonomy (GTDB): domain Bacteria; phylum Pseudomonadota; class Alphaproteobacteria; order ATCC43930; family CGMCC-115725; genus DATARH01. Next base: position 414 of record DATEKP010000003.1, read on the forward strand.
CACGACCTCGCGTTCGGCCCGCATGCGCGCGGTTCGGATGTTGAGTTGCAGTCCGTCGGCGGCCGGCGGCGCGAGTTCCAGATCGCCGACCGTGATCAAGCGCCCGTCCGACATCACGACGGCCCGCTTGACGCGGTTTTCCAGTTCGCGGACGTTGCCGGGCCACCCGTAGGCGGCGATGGCGGCGATCGCGTCGGCGGTGAAGCCGCGGATGCGCCGGCCGAATTGCACGGTGAAGCGGCGCAGGAAGAAATTGGCGAGGAGGCTCGCATCGCCGGGCCGTTCGCGCAGCGGCGGCACCCGCAGCATGACCTCGTTGAGGCGATAAAACAGGTCCTCGCGAAAAAGGCCCTCGCGCATCTTGGCTTCGAGGTCCTGGTTGGTAGCGCAGACGATGCGCACATCGACCTGGATCGGATGCCGCCCGCCGACGCGCTCCACCACCTGGTCCTGCAGGAAGCGCAAGAGCTTCACCTGCAGCATCGGCGGCAGATCACCGATCTCGTCGAGGAACAGCGTGCCGCGATGGGCGCTCTCGACCTTGCCGATCGTCTGCTTGATGGCGCCGGTGAAGGCGCCGCGCTCGTGCCCAAACAGCTCGCTTTCGAGCAGAGTCTCGGGAATCGCGGCGCAGTTGATCGCGACGAACGGCCGATGCGCGCGCGGCCCCAATTCGTGCAGCGCGTGCGCCAGCGCCTCCTTGCCGGTGCCGCTGTCGCCGAGCAGCAGCACGGTGACATTAGCGGCGGCGAGCCGCTCGACGCTGCGGCACAGCCGCAGCATCTGCTCGTCGGCGGTGATGATCTGCTCGATCGGCGACGGTCCCGGCCGCTCGCTGAGCAGGCGGCTCTCCCGCTCCAGCCGCGATAAATTGTAGGCGCGCCCGAGAATGACGCGCAGCACCTCGTTGTCGACTGGCTTCTGGAAAAAATCGAAGGCGCCGATCGTCACTGCCTGCAGCGCGTGGGTCGCGTCGTCATTGGCGGTGGCGATGACGACCTTGAGGTCGGGCGCCATGCTCAACAACTCGCGGACCAGCGCCATGCCCTCGCTGGCCCCGGACGGATCGGGCGGCAGGCCGAGATCGACGATCGCCACCGGCGGCCGCTCGCGCGCGAACAGGACGCGCCCCGCCTGCCGCGTGTGGCCGGTGAACAGCTGGTACTCGGGAAACGCCCAGCGGTACTGGCGGCACAATCCTTCGTCATCGTCGACGATCAGCAACTTCGCTCGTTCCATTACGTGCACATTCCCACTAGGCAGGTGACAGTAACGGCGGGTCGGCCGGCTGGGCGACGGCGGGCAGCACGATGCGCATCGTCGTGCCGCCGCCCGGCCGGCTGTGCACCAGCAGGTCGCCGCCGGCGCTTCTGATCAGCTCGCGCGCCTGATAGGCGCCGATGCCGAGGCCGCTTTCCTTGGTCGAGCCGAACGGCAGGAACAGCCGGTCGCGGACGAATTCTGCCGTCATGCCGGCGCCGCTGTCGGTGATGTCGATCAGCGCTCGGCCCCGGTCATGGCCGACGCACACCGTGACCGGCCCCGCCGAGGCCTCGATCGCGTTGTCGCACAGATGCGCGATGACGCCGCGCAGCAATTCGCCATCGATGGCCGCAGCGGTGCGGCAGCTGTCGTCCTGCAGCGCGATGCGCGCGCCGCGCGTGCGAGCAATGGCAGCGATTTCCTCGCTGACGATGTCGAACGGCGTGCAGAGGGCGCGCGGCGCCGGCGCCGATCCCGGCCTTAGCCGCCCGATCAAACCGTTGACCGCCGCCAGCGAGGCTTCGACCGTCACCAGCACATCGCGGTGAAATTCCGGATCGTCACCGACCCGTGCGGCGTTCTGCACGATCATTGCCAGCTGGCTCGCGACATTCTTCATGTCGTGAACGGCGAAGGCGAAGCGCTTGCCGAACTCGCGCAGGCTCTCGGTTTCGAGCATGGCCCGCGCATGCTGCCGTTCGACGACATGGGCTGCGGCCTGCTGCCCGACGATGCGCAGCAGGTCGAACACTTCGCGGTCGAGGCGGAACGGCGCACGCGGCGCGAGCAGCACCGCAAACCCGAGCATCCTGCCATGGCGGGTCAGCGGCACCGCCAGCCAGGCGCCGGCGATCGCCGCCAACCACTCGGGCCGCACCGCCGCGCGATCGATCTCGACGACCCAATCGCCGCCGCGAAAGCCTGCAACGAACGCGCTGTCCGCCGGTTCGGCGCCGATCGCCGCCGGCAGGTTCCACGATGCCGACCAGTGAAACGCCGCGGCGGCCGGGTCGCGCGTCCACAACTGTCCACCCGGACTGTCGGTGACCGCGGCGAGTGCCCTGACGATGCGGCTTTCGGCCAGCCTCTCGTCGGGCCGCGCCGACAATGTCTCGATGCAGCGCAGCCACTCCTTGCGGTAGTCGTAGCGGTGGCTGAAGAAGTGATCCACCAGCAGGTGCCGCAGCCGCGAGCGCGCCGAACCCGAGGTCAGCGACAGGCCGACCCCGATCGCGCCGCCGGCGATCAGCGCAATCTCCGCCAGCGCGCCCCACTCGGGGCCGATCACGCGAACGGCTTCGCCGATCGCCGCGAGGCCGAGCAGAAACAGGCCGCTGACGATCAGGCTGCCGGTGTGATAGACGGCGTCGCGCGATACGTGGATGTCGATGGCCCAGTCGCGGTTTCGCGCCGCCGCCAGCGCCAGCAGCGGCGCCGCCACGATCGCGACGATCGGCCGGCCGGCCGCCAGCACGGTCGAGAATTGACCGAACAGCAGCGCGTCGGCGGCGAACACGACGTCGCAGGCGAACATGCCGCCGATGCCGACAAACAGCAGGTTGACATGCCAGCGCCCCTCCGGCGCCGTGGCGCGATACAGGTTGTCGGCCAGGAAGACGCCGCAGATCGCGATGGCGAGACACCCGAGCGCCGCCACGCGCGGTGCCGCCGGCCCGACCGCAAAACCCGCCGCGACCGTCAACGCGGCAACGATGATCAAAGCGCCGCTCAATATGCCGAGATCGCGCCGTTTGCCGGACAGGCGCCGCAGCAGATGGATCAGCAGACCGCACCACAGGACCGCCCGGGCGACATCGATGAAAATGCCGGGGGCCGTGCCGTCGGACGTCAACCCGGTGAGCGCGCCGGCGGCCCATATCGCAGTGCCGGCGCAACCGCCGGCCAAGAGCGCGCGAGTGGCGCCGCCGCTCTTCGACAGCAGCAGCAGAAGCAGCAGAAACGCGTAAACCGCCGCCGCGGCGCCGTACACCAGCTCATAGGCCGCCCCCGAGACGGTCATCGGCCGCTACCGGGCGCCTTCCTGCCACAGCACGACCCTGACCGTGCAGGTCAGGATCCACAGGTCGAGCAGAACGCCGCGGTTTTTTACGTAGTAAAGGTCATAGCGCAGCTTGTCGCGGGCGTCGGCCAGCGAGGCGCCATAGGGTGCGTTGACCTGCGCCCACCCGGTGATGCCCGGCTTGACGCAGTGCCGCTGCGCGTAGAACGGGATGCGCTCGGCAAGCTGGCCCACAAAATACGGCCGCTCGGGGCGCGGTCCGACCACCGCCATGTCGCCGCGCAATACGTTGAGGAGCTGCGGCAACTCGTCGATGCGCGTGCGGCGGATGAAACGGCCGACGCGGGTGATGCGCGGATCGCCGACGCTCGCCCATTGCGGCCGCCCGGCCGCCTCGGCATCGGCGCGCATGCTGCGGAACTTGAAGAGGACGAAATTGCGCCCGTCCCGCCCGACCCGCTCCTGCCGGTAAAATACCGGGCCGGAACTCTCCAGCTTGATTAGCACCGCGACGGCGACCATCAGCGGCAGCGTCAGCCAAAGCAGCGCCGTCGCGACGACAAGGTCGAGCCCGCGCTTTGCCGCCGCCGCCAGCCGGCCCTGGCGGAAGCCGTCGCGGTCGTACACCCAACTGACATCGGCGCCATCGACCTCGATCCAGCACCCCTCGTATTCCCAGAACGCCGCCTCGGTCAGCACGCGGATGGCGTTGAGGCGCAGATCCAGCAACAGGCTGGCCGGCAGCGCTCCAGCGCTGCCGGTCGCGATGACGACGCCCCAAATGCCTTCGCGCCGCAGCGCTGCCGGCACCAGCCGCGTCGCAATGTGGTCGGGCGGCTCGCCCGGGTTCACCCGAAGGAGCCGCACATCCTCGAACCGGCGGCATCCCCCGCCGGCGATGAACCCTTCGAACCTGGCGGCATGTTCGGCCGATGCGACGATGACGATGCGCCGCGACAACAGGCGATGCTGGATGGCGGCGGAAAACGCGAGCTGGGTCGCGACCAGACATCCGAGCCACGCCAGCGGCACGGCTATGACGGCCGTACCGTCCAGGTGACGGGCGACGGTGAATCCAGAGTGGAACAGCTGCGGCACTAACGCAGTCATCAAGAGTCCGAAAACGATCGCGATCGACGACTTCGCGACAAAGGTATGAAAATCGGCAATCGCCGCCTTGCGGTATAGTCCGAGGACCGCAGCGGTCGCAGCGAACGCCAATGTCAAAAACGCGGCGAAATGCAGCTGTTCGGGCACCGCGACGGCTCGTAGCGATCCGGTTCCCGTCGTTGCCCAAAGTGCAAGATAGATACAGAGCGCGCCGACCAAGGCATCGCTTCCGGCCATCAACACGGCTTCTCTTGGAAGAATCTGGCGCAGAGTTCTGATCATCTGCGGCACTGCTCTGGCGAAACGAAACTAGGACGAATCATGCTCGGTCTCTTTCTACTCAGAGGCGAGGTTTTGATCCAAGTAATGTGAACTAATTCGGAACGCGCTCTGATCGCCGTTTTCCCGACCGATTTTCTCCCCCTGGGGTGGTGAAGCGAGCAGCGAAACAACACGGGGCAGCCGCCGGGGTTCCCGCGCTCGATCCAGACCCGAAAATTTTTTTGAAGTGGCGGTCTAAGGCGTTGGGATTCGCCGACCATCGCCAATCGGGAGGCAGCGCTGGGCCAGTCCCGTCACGCGAACAGCGGAGCCGGAGTGTAAGGAATACTTGACACTGCTTGGCAAAACTCCCGCTCGACAGAAAATTTTTTGCAACAAAATCGAACTGTCGCCGTTGTGCAGGTTCGCCGGTTATGATGTGGGATCGGGCAGGGGAGCCTTATGCGCGGGGTATTCAAAGCCAGTAATCGTTGGCGGCTGGACGAGGTCGCGGCGGCTGGCTGCATCGCGCGGGAAACGCTCGCCGGTCCGCGCCCGCGCTCTGACAAACCGGGGGACGGCAATGACATTTCAGCATTTTGCCAGACAGCGTTTTTGGGGATGCCGATTGCTCGCGGCGCTGGCGCTCGCCGTGACGACAAACGCCTGCGTCGCGAACTACCCGCCACTGGCCGGCACACCGGCTCCCGGCACGCCGGAATACATCATCGGCCCGGACGACATGCTCAACGTGTTCGTCTACCGCGCGCCGGAGCTCAGCGTGACGACGCCGGTGCGGCCCGACGGCCGCATCTCGACGCCGCTCAGCCCGGATGTGGTCGCCTTGGGCAGGACCCCGTCGCAGGTGGCGCGGGTGATCGAGGCCAATCTGAAGAAATACGTCCAGGAACCGAACGTCACGGTGATGGTCAGCAACTTCCGCGGCCCGCCCGACCAGGCGATCCGGACGGTCGGCGAGGTGACGCAAATCGCCGCCATCCCATACCGCGCCGACCTGTCGCTGCTCGACGTGATCATCGCCTGCAAAGGCCTGACACGGTTCGCCGCCGGCAACCGCACGCTGATCGTGCGGCAGACGCCGGCCGGGCCGCGAACCTACCAGGTTCGGCTCGACGATCTGATCAAGGACGGCGACATTTCGCAAAACGTCGCGATGCAGCCGGGTGACACGGTTTTCGTGCCGCAGGCGTGGTTCTGAACGAGGAGGCGAGACGGCATGGAGCGCTGGTATCCGCTGTTCCTGCATACCCTCGCGACGGCGTGGCGGTGGCGGTGGCCACTGGTTGCGACGGCGTGGGGCGTGTGCCTCGTCGGCTGGATCGGCGTCGCGCTGGTGCCGAACAGCTACGAATCGGATGCCCGCCTCTATGTCGATACCGATGCGGTGCTGACGCCGCTGCTGCACGGGCTGGCGGTCGACACCGCGACGGCGAGCCAGCTCGAGGTCATGCAGAAGACGCTGCTGAGCCGGCCCAACCTGCAGAAGCTGATCGGCATGACCGCGCTTGAGCTGAAGGCGCAGGGGCCGGCCGACCGCGAGGCGCTGGTGCGGCGGCTCGGCAAGGTGATCACGGTGAAATCTCAGGACAAGAACATTTTCACGATCAGCTACCGCAGCGCCGATCCGAAGCTGGCGCACGATGTCGTCTCCTCGCTGCTGTCGATTTTCATGGAGGAGGCGACGCGGACGAACCGGGCCGACATGAAAAACGCCCAGCACTTTCTCGGCGAGCAGATCGCCTCCTACGAGGCGCAGCTGCGCACGGCGGAGCAGCGGCGCGCCGAGTTCCGCAAGAAATATCTCGATATCCTGCCGCTCGAAAATAGTGGCGGCCTGACGCGGCTCGACACCGCTCGCATGGAAGTGCAGGGCGTCGAAGCCGAATTGCGCGACGCCAATGCGCGGCTGATCGCGTTGCAGCAGCAATTGCAGATCACGCCGCCGATCATCACCAGCCCGACCGTCGGTACGTCGCGCGAATCGCAGCTCGCCGAGGCCGAGCGTCACCTCGCCGACCTCTTGACGCGCGACACCGAGCGGAACCCGGACGTGATCATGGCCCGCCGCCTCGTTGCCACCCTCAAGGCGAGCGTCGCGAACAACCCGACGCCGACCGGCCGAGGAACCCCGAACCCGGTTTATGAGCAGGTTCGCCTGCAGATGATCCAGACGCAGTCGATGGTGTCCTCACTGCAATCGCGGCTCGAAACGGCGCGGCAGGACCGCTCCCGGCTGGAGGCGCTGGCGCGCGCTGCCCCCGGCGTCGAGGCGCAGTACCAGAACCTCGACCGCGACTACAACGTGATCCGCAAGAATTACGAGGAGCTGCTGGCGCGCCGTGAGGCCTCGAACATCACCTCGGCCGCCGACACCAGCGCCGACAAGGTGCAATTGCGCGTGATCGACCCGCCGACGACGCCGGTGATCCCGATCGCGCCCAACCGCATCCTGCTGCTGTCGCTGGTGCTGTGCGGCGGGCTGGCGGCGGCCGGCGGCCTCGGCATCATGCTCGCCCAGCTCGATCGGTCGATCGGCGATGTCGGGCGGCTGCGCGAGTTCGGGGTGCCGGTGCTGGGCGGCATCTCGGTGGTGCCGACGCAGCGGATCGCGACGCGCTACCCGCAGGCTGCGGCGCTGATGGGAGCGGTGCTGGTGCTGATCGCGGTCTACGGCGGGCTGGCGGGGGATGTCATCACACGGCAGAGGTTGGTGCCATGACGCTCGACGCCAAGCGACTCCACCTGATCGAGCGCGCGGCGTTGCGGCTCGACCAGGCCGCGGCTTGGGCGCCCGCCGCTCCCGCATCGGATATGCCGCATCCCGACATGGCGATGCCGCTGCCGGCCCAAGAGGAGGCGCTGCCGTTCCGCAAGCCGGCCGATAGGCCCGCGACGGAACGCGCCGCTGCCCTCGACGCCGCCGCGCTGCGCCGTGCCGGCACGGTCGATTGGGAAGCCCCCGACGGGCGCGTGTCGGAAGAAATCCGCATCGTGCAGACCGAAATTCTGCGGCGCGGCGCCGTGGGCGCCCCCTCCGCCGGCAGCCGCGGGCGCCTCGTCATGGTCACCAGCGCAGTGGCGCGCGAGGGCAAGAGCTTCGCCGCGATCAACGTCGCAGTCGGCATCGCCCGCCAGGGCGATTGCCGGGTGCTGCTGGTCGATGCCGATGGCCGCGTCGGCTCGCTCGCCGCGCGGTTCGGCCTCGGCGCCGCACCCGGACTGCTCGACCTCGCCGCCGACCGGGCACTCGATCCGGCGCAGCTGACCGTGCCGAGCTGCATCGCCGGCCTCGAGTTCCTGCCGTTCGGCGAGGCTGCGAAATCCTCCGAAGCGCCGGGCGGCGGCGCCGCCGGCGCGATCGAGGCGATCGCCCGGCGCTTTCCCGACCGCCTCGTGCTGATCGACACCCCGCCCTGCCTGTCGAGCAGCCGGCCGCATCTGCTGGCGCCGCTGGTCGGCCAGGCTGTGCTGGTGGTGGCCGCCGGCAGCACCCAGGAGGGCGATGTCGACGCCGCGCTCGGACTGCTCCGCAGCTGCCCCGAGGTCTCGTTGCTGCTCAACAAGGTGCGGCCGTGGCATGCACATTCCTACGGCTCCTATGCCCACGCGATCTGAGCGAGTGACACTGACG
>DATEKP010000004.1:0-2903 GCA_035277405.1 Allostellaceae bacterium
CCCCCACAACCCGTTCCCGCAAGTCCTGCGAATATGCTCGTCCCATCCATACTGGCCCCCTCCCCAGCCAGCAGCTTGAATCACATTCTTCGACCAGGAGGAATCCCCTTTATCGATTCCTCCTGCTCGGATACCGCTCTAAGCCACGATAAAATGGCGAACGACCCAAAATTTACTGCTGTATTGATGGTGCTCGGATGGCTCTTCTGTGTCGTGGCAATGATGTATCGAGAAAGATTCAGATGCCCCCGATGTCATAATTATCCATTTTTCCCATCGCGCTGTGGACATTGTCGGCTTCGGCGTTTGGGTGGGGCCGAGTTGCGGCGCGCCGAGCGATACCGCTGAATGTGACAGTGGATCGTCATTCCCGCGAAAGCGGGAATCCAGGGCGGGCGAGGATTAGGTGGCCCTTGGGCCCCCGCTTCCGCGGGCTTCCGGGGGTGACGACAATGCAGAACCGCGGGATCGCGGCAACCGCCCCGCTGCCGCGGCAATCCGTGCTTCAGGAATTCGGGCCGCGCTCCATCGAGACGGGCTGCCAGCGTCTGAGGCCGCTGCCCGCCAAAACCGATGGGTTGACGCACGACATCGGCCAGCGGCCGGTCAGCACCAGCGACAATTCCTGGCCGACCCGCCGGCGCCGCGCCGGATCGAACCGCGCGGTCGCCGAGGCGACATGCGCGGTCAGGATCACGTTGTCCATGCGGAGCAGCGGGTTGTTGCCGCCGGGCGGCTCTTTTTCCAAGACGTCGAGGCCGGCGGCGGCGATCATGCCCTCGTCCAACGCCTTGATCAGCGCCGCCTCGTCGGTGGTCGGGCCGCGGCCGGTCGAGATGTAGATCGCGCTCTTCTTCATCTGGCGGAAATGCTCCTCGCGGATCATCCGGTTGGCGCTTTCGGTGGCGGGCGAATGCATCGAGATGATGTCGGCGCGCGCCAAGAGTTCCGGCAGGCTGACCGGCTCGACGCCGCGCTCGACCATGACGATTTCCTCGATGAACGGGTCATAGGCGATGATGTGGAGGCCGAACGGCTTGGCGCGCTCGGCAACCGCGCGCGCGACATGGCCGAACGCGATCAGGCCCAAGGTCATGCCGCGCAGCCGCGGGAACTGCAGCAGCATCGGCCGTCCCTCGGCCCAGCGGCCGTCGCGCACCAGCCGGTCCTGCACGACGAGTCGGCGATGGGTTGCCAGGATCAGGGTCAACGCGTGGTCGGCGACCTCCTCGATGAAAGTGTCGGGGCAGTTGGTGACCGGGATGCCCTTGGCGGTGGCGGCGGCGACATCGACCGTATCCACCCCGACGCTGCCGAGCGAGATGATCTTGCAGCGCGCCAGGCCCTCGATCATGCGGCCGGTGATCGGCCGGCCCTTGGCGTAGAGCGCGTCGGCGTCTTTGGCGGCGGCGATGAACTCATCCTCGGAGCCGGGCGGGATTTCGTAGATCTCGGCATCGATCGGGGTCAGCGCCTCCAGTTCGTAGCCGTAATCGCCGCCGGCCACGGTGAAGCTGGCTCCGGCCGGCGTCGCGATCCTGAACTTGGCCAATTCTCCCTCCCATGCGCATCAGATCGTCGCGCGATCACATCGTCGCCGGCACGCCTTGTCAATCGCCGCAGCCGCTATCCCATTTGAGTGCCCTCCCCCTCGATGGGGAGGGTTGGGAGGGGGTGATCGTGCGGGTGGCAATCCACTCGGTCATCGGCGGCGAAATTCACCCCCACCCCGGCCCTCCCACATCAAAGGGGAGGGAGTAGATGCGGCAATGCGATAGCCCGGCCGCGCCTCAGGCCGAGCGGCGGCGCGGCTCGGCATATTCCCAGCCGAGGGCGAGATGACGCCGGAGCGCCATCTCGTTGGCTTTCGCCCCGAGGAACAGCGCCAGGCCGACGCCGATCACCCAGAACCAGCCGCCGAGCGCGGCGGCCCGCGCGGTCGGGAAGAGGCCGACCACCAGCGCGACGATGTTGAACGCCACCATCGCCGCGCCCCAAGTCGCCAGCCCAAGCCGGAACAATGGCAAGCCGAGGATCAGGCTACCGATGCAGCAGCCCCAGCTCCAGCCCTCCGGCAGCACCTTGACCGCGCCGGTGCGCGGGTGGCGCAGCGCGACGCTCACCGAAACTGGGCCGCGCCGGGCATCGCCGCCCTACTTCGCCGCGGTCTTGTTGCGCGGGTCGTCCGAAGGGTTGACGTAGACGATCTCGAATGGACCCTGGCCGTGCACCTGGATCACCGTCGGTTTGGTCGTCCAGGCGTAGTGGTGCATGCCCGCCGGCGCCTCGGCAAACCCGCCGGGCCCGAGCGCCGCGCCCTTCTTGACATCGAGCTTGTCGCCCATGCCGATATGCAGCGACCCCGACAGCACCGTCACGTATTCCGATGTCGGGTGGCTGTGGGCGGCGATCTTGTAGCCCGCCGGCATCCTGGCGCGGATCACGAAGGGTTCCTTGCCCGCCGGGTTGCCTGAAACGACAGCGAGCTGCGCGCCCTTCGGCAGGCCTGGCGGTGCGGGCCCCCATTTGAGGTCACCGGCGTTGACCGGGCCCTCGGCCAACGCCACCGAGGCTCCGAGAAAGCAAACGCTCGCCAACGCGCCGAGCGCGGCTGTGGTGCGCAACGACATGAACCGCCTCCCATGGTCAGGAAGCCCAATCATAGCACGAATATCGCTCAGCGCGGTTCGCCGACGAAGCTCCGCTGGATTTCACCGATGCGGGCGAGCGCCGCTGGAGGCAGCGGCCCCTTCTCGACCGCGCGGGCGGCGTATTCGAGCTGCTCCAGGGTCGAATAGCCGACCAGCACGGTGGAGACAGCGCGCTGCCCCAACGGATAGCGGATTGCCGCCTCGATCAGGCTGTCGACGTGGCCCTCGCGCACCAGCGGCGCGAAGCGGCGA
>DATEKP010000005.1:0-8386 GCA_035277405.1 Allostellaceae bacterium
GGACGAAGCGGCTGCGGTTGGTGGTGATTGGCGAGGGGTCCTCGCGCAGGCCGATGCCGGCAGGCCCGCCGGCGACAATCCACGAGCCGATCAGCGCGTGCACGCCGTCGAATTGCGGCAACGGCGCCGCCGCCTGGTAGATCCGGCCGCGCCGTTCGCTGCCGGGATCGCCGGCGGCGACAAGGCGCACCTCCCTGCCCTCGCGGCCGTAGATCGGCTTTTCGACGCAGGCGCCGCCGATGCAGCTGCGCTCGAACGAGGCCGGCAGCAGGTTCGGGTGGCCCGGGAACATCTCCCACAGGACGGCGAGGATCGCCTTGTTCGACAGCAGCATCTTCCACGGCGGCTCGATCAGCGCGAGGCGGTCGGCCAGGAGGTGCTCGGCAAAGCGTTCGCGCAGCAGCCATTCCCACGGGTAGAGCTTGAACAGGGCGGCGATCGGCCGCTCGGCGAGGTCGGTGAAATGGCTGCCGTTCCAGCCCAGCTCGGCGATGTCGAGCTGCTCGGTCGGACAGCCGGCCTGGCCGCACACGTCGCGCAGGTATTCGAGCGTGCGGCGGTCCTCCAATTCGTCGAGCACGGCGGCGAAATGCACGCACGGCGTCCCAGCATAGCGCCGGCGCAATTCGGCCCAGGCGGCGATCAGTTTTTCGTGCAAGGAGTTAAACTGGTCGCAGCCGGGCTTGACCTCTTCGAGCCAATACCATTGCACGACCGCCGCTTCGAGCAGCGCGGTCGGGGTGTCGGCGTTGTATTCGAGCATTTTCGGTGGACCATGCCCGCCATAGGCGAGATCGAAGCGACCGTAGAGGGCGGGGTCGCGGCGCCGCCACGAATCGGCGATCCACGGCCAGAAGCGCTCGGGGATAAGCAGGCTGGACAGATCACCGGCAGCGATCAGGCGATCGACGGCTTCGATGCAAATCTCGTGCAATGCCGCGGTCGCCGCCTCGATCTCGTCTATCTCGGCCGCCGAGAACGAATAGCACGCCGCCTCCCACCAATAGGGATCGCCGTCGGCGCCGGTATGGAAATCGAGGCCGAGCGCCTCGACCTTGGCCGGCCAGTCCGGGCGCGGCGCCAGAAGCTCGCGCTGCATCATGTTATTCCCTCTCCGCCCCCAGGGGCGGAGAGGGAGTTAAGGAAGTAAAGGGCCGGCGGTTGGGACATCAGCGGTGCCACGTCTAGCCACCGGCGTGGAACGCGCGGCCGAAACGGCCAAACCCGCCGCGGACGCTGGTCTCGGTCGGCCGGTAGAAACCGGTGCGGCCGGTGCCGGGGTCGCCGCGCGCCGCCGCCGAGGTGCGGTCGGCGTAGAAATAGGGGCCGTGATAGCCGGCGGAGCGGTAAACTCCCGCACTTGTGCCAGAGCTCGTATTGGGCGCGCATTGCTGCGGGTTGTAGTCGCGTTCGCAGGCGGCGCGGTCGGGGTAGAGGTTGCGGCGCATCTGCTGGCCGGGAAAGGCGTCGGCCAGCGCCGCGGCGCCGAGCGGTAGCCCGAGCAGCGTCAGCACGACGATATTCGAGCGCCGGCGCGGTTCCATCTGCGCTCAGCCGGCCATGCAGGCGGCGTCGAGAATGCCGAGCGACAGCGACAGCCCGGCGAGAAACACCGCGTCGGCGACGTTGCCCTCGGCGATTGCCTGCGGCAGATGCGGCAGCACCAGGCGCGCGACAAGAAAACCGCCGACCTGGATGACCAGCGCGACAATGCCCCAGGCGATCAGATCGACCAGATTGGCGCTGTGCGCGATGACGCTGGCGAGCGGCACGACGAAGCCGACGAGACCGCCCGTCAGCGCGATTGCGGCGGCGCTGTTGCCGCGGCGGATCAGCTCGACGTCGCGCTGCGGCGTGACGTTGGAGTAAAGCAGCAGGAACACGGCGACGAGCGCGCCGCCGAGCACGAAATAGGCAAGAAAGCTTGGAAAAGTCGAAAGCGTGCCGCCGACGCCGCCCACACGAAACCCCACAACGTGCTGTTCCCCGGCGCCACTCTTCCACTGCCGCCGCCGCTCCGCAACAAATCGGATGCTTAACGCCCGATTTCCCCTCACCCTGTCCCTCTCCCCGTTTTACGGTGAGAGGGGACGCTCACCACCGCCGGCGCGCCCATCTCTCCCTCTCCCCGCGAGGGGGGAGAGGGCCGGGGTGAGGTGCAAAACCGCGCTCAGGCGTCGCGCCATACCGCGGGGCGTTTCTCCAAAAACGCGTCGATACCCTCGGCGGCGTCGCGCGCCAGCATGTTGCGGGTCATGACCTCGGCGGCGTAGCGGTAGGCGTCGGCGAGGCCGAGCTCGGCCTGGCGGTAGAATGCCTCCTTGCCGATCGCCACGGTCAGCGCCGATTTGGCGGCGATCGTCCCGGCCAGCGCGGCGGTCGCGGCGGCCAGTTCGGCGCGCGGCACGACCCGGTTGACGAGACCCAGCGTCTTGGCCGTCGCGGCGCCGACCAGATCGCCGGTCAGCAGCATCTCCATCGCCGCCTTGCGGCCGACCGCGCGGGTCAGCGCCACCATCGGGGTTGAGCAGAACAGTCCGATATTGACCCCCGGCGTCGCGAAGCGCGCGTCCTCGGCGGCGACCGCCAGATCGCAGGTGGCGACGAGCTGGCAGCCGGCCGCGGTGGCGATGCCGTGCACCTCGGCGATGACCGGCTTCGGCAACGCGACGATCTGCTGCATCAAGTCGCTGCATTGGGCGAAGACGCGCTCGTAGGCGGCGCGGCTCGGGTCTGCGCGCAACTCGCGCAAATCATGGCCGGCGCAGAAGGCCGGGCCGGCGCCGGCGATGACGACGACGCGGCACTCCCGCTCGGCGGCGGTGCGGCCGAGCGCCTGCTGCAACGCCGACATCAACCCGACCGACAGCGCGTTGCGCGCCGCCGGCCGGTTCAGCACCAGGCGCCGCACGCCGCCGTCGAGGCTCTCTAGGAGCATCGGCTCGCTATCGACCCGCTGTGCCGCCGCGCTCATAACCGCCCTCCCGCCCTCCGCCTCAAAGCGCGTGTTATACCCCCAAAACCGCATTACCGGCGAAAGCCGGTATCCACGGCCGGGGTGGATCCCGGCTTTCGCCGGGGATGCGGTATTATAATACCGCGACCTAATGACATTGTTTTTAAGATGCTTTTAGCTTGACCTGCCCTCGCCTCGCGCCTAAACGGTCGCGCTCCAACGCGGGTTTGTGCGATGAAGACGTTCTCTGCCCGACCGGCCGACATCGACAAGAAATGGCTGTTGATCGACGCCGAGGGGCTGGTGCTCGGGCGCCTCGCCTCGCTGATCGCGATGCGGCTGCGCGGCAAGCACAAGCCGAGCTTCACGCCGCATATGGATTGCGGCGATCATGTCGTCGTCGTCAACGCCGAAAAGGTGCAGCTGACCGGCAACAAGGCGGCGGCCAGCATCTTCTACTGGCACACCGGGTATCCCGGCGGCATCAAGGGGCGCAGCAAGGGCGCGATCCTCGCCGGCAAGCACCCCGAGCGGGTCATCGAGAAGGCGGTCGAGCGCATGGTGCCGCGCGGGCCGCTGGGTCGGCAGGTGATGCGCAACCTCAGGGTCTATGCCGGGCCCGAGCATCCGCACGCGGCGCAGAACCCCGAGCCGCTCGACATCGCTGCGATGAACCGCAAGAACGCGAGGGCCTGACGCATGTCCGACGACGAACCGCGCGACAAGCCGGACGAGCCGACCGAAGGCCGGCCGGCGGGCCAGGCCGGCGGCCAACCCGGCGGGCCGCGCGGCCAGACCTTTCAGGGGCTGGCCAGCCTGCGCCAGGCGATGGCGGCGGCACGCCCGGTCCCGGCTCCGGCGGCGCCGACCCCTGTTGTTCTGGCGCCGACCGACGTGCAGCCGAAACGCGACGAGCTCGGCCGCTCCTACGCCACCGGCAAGCGCAAGAACGCGGTCGCCCGCGTGTGGATCCGCCCGGGGCGGGGCATGATCGAGGTCAACGGGCGCGACAGCCCGATCTATTTCGCGCGGCCGGTCTTGCGAATGCTAATCAACCAGCCGTTCGTCGTCGCCGACCGCCTCGGCCAGTTCGACGTGTGGTGCACGGTGACCGGCGGCGGTCTGTCGGGACAAGCCGGCGCGGTGCGGCACGGCATCAGCCGGGCGCTGACCTTCTACGAGCCGGGGCTGCGCCCGGTGTTGAAGCAGGGCGGCTTCCTGACCCGCGACAGCCGCGTCGTCGAGCGCAAGAAATACGGCAAACACAAGGCCCGCCGCCGCCCGCAATACTCGAAGCGGTAGCGGCTCGGCGAGAGCCGGTGCGGGCATGGCAGCGCCGAAAGCCGTCGAAGTTGACCGCATCAGCCTCGCGGCGATGATGCGGGGCGGATGAACACGCAATCGCAATTCTCGGCGCCGCGCACCCCGCGCGAACTGTTCACTCTGCTGGCGCAGCTCGAACCAGGCGACCGGGCCGTTGGGGCGCTGGCCGAGCGCATCGATTTCCGCGGCGTCGACCCGGCGCAGATCGTGCGCGGCGTATTCGGCCGCGCTCCCGCGCCGCATGAGGGCCAGGCCGAGGCTGAGTACGACGCAAAAGCTCACTTCGTCGCGAGCTTGGCCTCGCCGGAGTTTCGCGCCCGGGCGATCGAGCTGTTCCTGCACGCTTTTCCGGAAAAGCGGCGGCTCTTCTTCATCCATATACCCAAATGCGCCGGCACCGATCTGCGCGCCCATCTTTTTCCGAAATTCCTGGCGATCCCGCATTTGTGGGCGAGCGAAGCGTGGATGCCGGAGGAGATCTTCATCGCGGCGGTTGCGGCGGCAGCGCGATCCGTCGGTTCGGTCGAGGAAATCCTGATCTACGGTCACTTGCCTTTGGCGTGGTATGTCAATCGCGTCGGGCGCCGTCTCGAGGATCGAATCTTCACGATCGTTCGCGACCCGGTCGAGCTGGTGATCTCACAAGCCAACTATGCGGTCGACGTGCTGGTCCGCGATCCTGAAGGCAAGCGTCCGGATTCGCGCGCCAATCTGCAGATTCTCGGGCTGCCGCGGCTGCCCGAGAATGCGTCGCCGGACCAGCTGAAGGAATTGGCGCTGCGAGCATTTCTCGATGCGCGGACGACACCGCCGAACCTGATCTGCACCTATCTCGCGGGTCCCGGCAATGGCGCCGCCGAGGCGCTCGCGAACATCGTGGTTCGGGACGTCGAGTTGACCGATACCACGCAGTACAATGGCTGGCTCGACGAGGAGTGGGGCATCCGCTCGCAAACCCGGCGCAACCGCTCAACGCCCTACCTGTCGCGCGCCGATGTCGAAGAGCACGGCGAACACCTGCGGATGCTGACCGAAGAGGACCGCAAGGTGTTCGACGCGGTCGCCCTGGCCCTGGCGCGGGCCGGCAGGCACTCGATCCGCGGCGCCGCGCTGGCCGCGACGGCTTCGGCGTCGGAAGTTGGCGTAAACCAGCCCACGCTGGCCGCGATCCTGGGAAACGCCGCAGCGGCCCATGTCAGCGCCGCAGAGAGCGGCGATGCCGATGCGCAGTTCCGGCTCGGCGTCATGTTTTGCACCGGCCGGGAGGTACCGCGGGACATTGCGGCCGGGGCGCTGTGGTACGGCCGGGCCGCCGAGCAGGGTCACGCGCTCGCGCAACACAACATCGCAGTGATGCTGCTGAACGGCCAGGGCGTACGGCCGGACGCGGCGGCCGGCTTCGAATGGGCGCGCAAGGCGGCCGTCCAGAACGTGCCGGAAGCGCAACTCCTGCTCGGCGACCTCCATGCCGCCGGGAACGGCACAACCGCCGATCCGGCGACGGCGCGGTACTGGTACGAACAGGCCGCCGCGCACGGCAGCGCCGTGGCCATCGCCAAATTGCGCGACTTGGCGCCGAGGTCTGCGGTCGCCGCGCCGGCGCCCGGTGGAGCCGCCCGGCGCGATCCGCCGTCCGGCAGTGCCAGGATCGCGCTGATCACAATGGTCTATAATGAAAGCATCAACCTGCCGATCTGGCTGCGGCATTACCGGCAGGTGGCGCCGACCGCGGCGGTGTTCGTGATCGACCACGGCAGTGATGACGGCAGCACCGATGATTTGGCAGGCGTCAACAAGATCCCGTTGCCGCGAGGCCGGCTGGACGAGATCGACCGAACCCGTTTGATCAACTCGCTGCAGCAAGGACTGATGGGGTTTTATGATGTCGTGATCCATGCGGATTGTGACGAATTAATCCTCCCCGACCCCGGTAAGTGGGCGACCATCGAGCAGTATCTCGGCGCGCGCAGCGATGCTTACGTTGCTCCGGTGGGCATACATCTGGTTCACATCGTCGATCGCGAGCCGCCGATCGACTTTGGCCGGCCGCTGCTGCAGCAGCGGCGATACGGCCATTTCCATGCTTGGGCGTGCAAGCCGGCGATCACCCGAATTCCGCTGCGCTGGGGCCTGGGTTTCCACACCTGCGACCAGCCGCCGAACATCGACAGCGAGCTTTTCCTGTTCCATATCAAGCAAATCGACCGGGACGAGGCGCTCCGGCGACAAGGCATGAGACGGCAGCTGCCGTGGTCGGACCGGGCGATCGCCTCCGGACACTCGGCCCACCACCGCTACGCCGACGAACGGTTTCTGCACGAGCTGTTCGTCGAGCCGGCCAACCGGCTCCGTCAGTCCGGCGCGCAGCCCTTTTCCTTTCTGGACGACATCGCCAGAGTGGCGGCCGAAGCCAAACGGGCCGGCGGCCTATACGATATCCCTCAGTTCAAGGGGCCGATCGTCGAAATCCCCGCACGCTTTCGCAACGCGTTCTGACCTGTTTTCGGCACCCTGATCCGCTCAGATGCGAGCACATCCGCGTCGCCCCCGCGAAAGCGGAATGACGATTCGATCCCCTCGGACGATGCTCTAATCCCGCTCAGGTGACAAAGAACAGGTGCGAGGCGGTGAGCGTCGGATCGTTGGTCAGGGTGGCGACGACTTGCGCCGAACTTCCATTGTCGCTGCCGTCGGCGTCGAACAAGACCTGCCCGGCTCCCTTGTTATACGAGAAGCGCTGGATATTGTTGCTGAACGAGCCGTCGGTCAGCGAGCCGATCAACGATGCGGGCAGCGCGGTCGGCGTCGCGGTGCCGGCGAGGCCGAGCGCGAACCCGGCGCTGCTGAAATCGATGCGGTTGGTCGCCGACAGCCCGAAATCCGTGATCGTGTGCGTGCCCGGCGCGACGAATTCGAAATCGTTGGTGCCGCCGCGGCCCGTGATCGTCGCCACCGTGCCGGCCTTGACGACATCGCTGCCCGGCCCGCCGACAAAGACCAGCGCATTGGCGCCGGTCACCGCCGAGGCGTCGATCGTATTCTTGCCGTTGCCGCCGATGACGCGGATCGAGGCGCCGATCACGCCGGTGAAGTTGGCGTTGGTCAGGGTCAGCGTGTTGGCGCCGCCGCCGGCCAGCGCGATGTTCTCGACGCCCCTGACGCCGCCGGCATGGATCGCACCGGCCGTGGTCAGCAGCAA
The DNA here is from genome assembly GCA_035277405.1 of Allostellaceae bacterium. GTDB lineage: Bacteria > Pseudomonadota > Alphaproteobacteria > ATCC43930 > CGMCC-115725 > DATARH01. The sequence continues at coordinate 7,479 of DATEKP010000005.1, forward strand.
TTCGTCGCTGCCGCCACTGCCCGCCACGGTATCGGCCGCACCGAGGTTGGACGCGGTGAACACGAAGGTGTCGGCGCCGGCGCCGCCGGTGAAATGATCAGTTCCGGCGCCGCCATACATGACGAGCTGCACCGCCGGCAGCAGGTTGACCGCCGCGCCGTTTACCGTATTGCCGGCATTGCCGCCGTAGATGCGGATCAGCCCGCCGGTAATGCCGGACGCGTTGGCATTGGCGAGCACCAGCGTGTTGGAGCCGCCATTGGCCAGCCGGTAGATCTCGACCCCGCTGACGCCGGCCGCATTGATTGTGCCGAAGCTCGTCATCTGCAGCGTATCGCGCGCGCCGCCCGCGCCGTCCACGCTGTCGGTCGCCTGCAATGCCGCCGCCGAGAACCGGAACGTGTCGTTGCCGGCTCCGCCGGTGAACGCGTCGTTGCCGGCGCCGCCGACGAATATCATCGTATGCGTCGGGTCGGTGACGCCGATGGCATTGACCGTGTTGCCGCTGTCGCCGCCGACCACTGTGATGTGATTAAAATTGACGCCGGTGAAATTGGCGTCGGTCAGGGTCAGGCTGTGCGAAACGCCGTTGCCGAGCCCGATCGTCGCAAACCCAGTCATATTGCCGGCATCGGCGACCCCGGCCGCCAGGAAATCGACCTCGCTGTTGCCGCCGCCCTCTACCGCGCCGACAAACACCGCGCCCACGTCAACGACCAGCAAGCCCTTGAAATCGGCATTGCTCAGGATGACGGCGGTGCCGGCCGTACCCGCGGTGCTGCTGATCGTGCCGGCGTTGGTCAGGGTCAGGATGCTTCCGGAGAACGGGTAGCGATACACCCCAATCCCGCCACTGATGACGCCGTCGTTGACGATCGTCGCGGGATTTGGCCCGGCGATGCAGATAC
>DATEKP010000006.1:0-4120 GCA_035277405.1 Allostellaceae bacterium
GCCCGATCGCCCACGCCTCGCCGGCCATCGCGACATGCAGCGCGCCGGCGTCGGCCTCGGAATAGATGGCGACCGTCGCGATGCCCATGCGCCGCGCCGTGCGGATCACCCGGCAGGCGATCTCGCCGCGATTGGCGATCAGGATTTTCGAGAACATGCCGCGCTGCCCCGGCGCGCAGCGCAGAATAAGTCACAATGAGACAGAGAGACAGCGAGGGTGCAGCGCCTCGGCATCTCACTGTCTCGCTGTCTCATTGTGAATTTCTCGTTGCGGCTTCGCCGCGATGCTTCCGCATTTGAATCTACATCCGGAAGATGCCGAAACGGGCGCCGTCGCGCCACGGCTCGATCGGCGCGTTCAGCGCGGCGGAGAGGCCGAACGCCAGCACGAGACGGGTTTCGGCCGGGTCGATGACGCCGTCGTCCCAGAGGCGCGCGCTGGCGTAATAGGGATGGCCCTGCTCCTCGTATTGGGCGCGGATCGGCGCCTTGAATTCCTCCTCCTCGTCGGCCGGCCAGTCGCGACCGCGCGCCTCGATGCCCTCGCGCCGGACCGTCGCCAGGACCGAGGCGGCCTGCTCGCCGCCCATCACCGAGATGCGCGCGTTGGGCCACATCCACAGGAAGCGCGGGCTATAGGCGCGGCCGCACATGCCGTAATTGCCGGCGCCGAAGCTGCCGCCGATGATGACCGTGAATTTCGGGACCGGGGCGGTCGCCACCGCCGTCACCATCTTGGCGCCATCCTTGGCGATACCGGCATTCTCGTATTTGCGGCCGACCATGAAGCCGGTGATGTTCTGCAGAAAGACGAGCGGGATGCCGCGCTGGGCACACAATTCGATGAAATGGGCGCCCTTCAGCGCACTTTCGGAAAACAGGATGCCGTTATTGGCGAGAATGCCGACCGGGTAACCCCAGATATGGGCGAAGCCGCACACCAGCGTCGCGCCGTAGCGCTGTTTGAACTCGTCGAGTTCGCTGCCATCGACGAGCCGGGCGATAATCTCGCGCACCTCGTAAGGCCGGCGCACGTCGGACGGGATCACGCCGTAAAGGTCATCCGCCGGATAGAGCGGCTCGCGCGGCGTCGCGGCATCGAGCGGGGCCGGCTTATGCCGGTTCAGGTTGGCGACGATGGCGCGGGCGATGCCGATCGCGTGGCGGTCGTCGATCGCGAAATGGTCGGCAACCCCGGAGATGCGGGTATGCACGTCGGCGCCGCCCAGTTCCTCGGCGCTGACGATCTCGCCGGTGGCGGCGCGCACCAGGGGCGGCCCGCCGAGGAAGATCGTGCCCTCGTCCTTGACGATGATGCTCTCGTCGCTCATCGCCGGCACATAGGCGCCGCCGGCCGTGCACGACCCCATGACGAGCGCGATCTGCGGCACGCCCAATGCCGACAGATTGGCCTGGTTGTAGAAGATGCGGCCGAAATGCTCGCGGTCGGGGAAGACCTCGTCCTGTTCCGGCAGAAAGGCGCCGCCCGAATCGACGAGGTAGAGGCAGGGCAGCCGGTTGTCGCGGGCGATTTCCTGGGCCCGCAGGTGCTTCTTGACGGTCATCGGAAAATAGGTGCCGCCCTTGACCGTCGCATCATTGGCGACGACGACGCATTCCCGGCCCATGATGCGGCCGATGCCGGTGACGATGCCGGCCGCGGGCACCGGGCCGTCCTCGCCATACATGCCCCACGCGGCGAAGGCCGAGAGTTCGAGAAACGGCGAGCCGGGGTCGAGCAGGAGGCGGATGCGTTCGCGCACCAGGAGCTTGCCGCGGCCGAGGTGGCGCTGGCGGGCGCGTTCGTCGCCACCCTCGGCGATCGCCGCCGATTTCTCGCGCAGATCGCCGACCAGCGCGCGCATCGCCGCGGCATTGGCGCGGAAGCTGTCGGAGCGCCGGTCGAGCGCGGTCGGCAGAACGGGCATCGCGCGCCCACCTTATCGGGTGTGCCCGTCGCGGCAAGCGGAAAGCCGACGGATGAAATTGGTCCCGGAACCGGCGGTTGCTCGGAAGCGTTGGGGCGGCGATCAGCTTGGCATGAGGCAACGAACATGAAGATTGCGACGATCGGGGCGGCGGCGTTGCTGGTCGTCGTTTCCGGCTTTGCGCCGGCCGAGGGCGCTGCGATCAAGACCGGAAGGTGGCAGTTCACGACCCGGCTGCAGTCGGGATCCGCGCAGGCCGGCGGCGCTACGGGTGGCGTCGGGGCGACCTACACCAGCTGCGTGAAATCGGACAACGCCGTCCCGGCCGAACTCGGGCCGCAGTGCAAGCTCGATCACAAGGAGCACCGGGGCGAACGGTTCACCTGGTCGATGACCTGCAGCAACCCGCAGAGCAAGGTCCGCTCCGACGGGGTCGCGCAGTACCACGGCGACACGATGGAGGCGACGATGGTCAGCCGCCTGCCGGGAGCCGGCGGCAAAGAGACTCACATGACCCAGCACATCACCGGGCGCTATGTCGGGCCGTGCCTGCAGGCCGCCGACATGCCGATGACCCCGTCGCACCCGACCGCGCCACCGACCGCCCCGCCGGCGGCGAAGGATATGCCGCCGAAGCCCGCGCCCGCCGCCGCCGGCAATGCCGCGGGCGGCACTGCCGATCAGGCCGCCGCATCCGAGGACACGACGCCCACCGGCGAGGCCGAAGCCACAGCGCCCGGCGAAAAGCAGGGCGAACACCATGCGGCGAGCCGGCGTCATCGTCACCGCCGGCATTACGCCTATCGCGGGGGGTACGTCGGCTCGACACCGTATTCTTCCGGGTTCGGCCCCGCGCCCTATTCGAACAGCGGCTATTGACAGAAAAAGCCGGCGGCTGCGTCGCCGCGCCGCCGGCGCATTGTCGGTGCGAGCGGCCCGTTAGCCGCCGTGGCACACCTTGACGGTCTTCATTGCCGTTTCGGCCTGCGCCTGGGTGGCGTAGCCGTCCTCGCCGATCACCGTCACCTCGCGCGACACCGGGCGCTGGCTGACGATATGGCAGTCGCGCCCGCCGCTGTCCTGCACGATGTAATACGTGGTCTGCGCCGCCGCCGGCAGCACGAAACCGGCCAGCATGGCGCCGGCCAATGCGATCTTCAGTGTCATATGCCTCTCCCTAACCTGGTTTAATCGGGAACACGGTATGCGGCCGGCCGGTTCCGCTCAGCCCGCTGGTGGCGACGCGCCCGGCGCCGCCGCGTAGGATTGCGGCGGGCCATCCGCCGCGAGGGAGAAGGCATGGAAGCTGTTCTGCATAACGCCGCGCGCGAGCGGCTCGGACGCGGCGAGTTGGCGCTCGGGGTCATCCTGCGCCAGGCGCGCACGGTCGATATCGCGCCGATCATGAAATCGTGCGGCTACGACTGGCTGTTCCTCGACCTCGAGCACAATTCGATGGACCTCGACACGGCGGTGCAGATCGCCGTCGCCGCGCTCGGCGTCGGCATCGCGCCGATGGCGCGCGTGCCAGCCGGACAATTGTGGCTGGCGACGCGCTTTCTCGACGGCGGCGGCCTCGGCATCGTCGTGCCGCATGTCGATACCGCCGAGGAGGCGCGGCGGATCGCGTCGGCGCTGCGCTACCCGCCGCATGGCCACCGCTCGGTGGCGGGCGGGCTGCCGCATCTCGGATACGCGAAGGGGAGCCTCGCCGAGACCTGCGCGGCGATCGACGCCGCAACACTGGTCGTCGTGATGCTGGAGACGCCGACCGCGATCGCCAATGCCGAGGCGATCGCCGCCGTGCCCGGCATCGACTCGCTGCTGATCGGCACCAACGATCTGGCGATGGAGCTCGGCATTCCCGGCGCCTTCGCCGACCCGCGCATCGCCGCCGCCTACCAGGCCGTATGCGACGCCTGCCGGGCGCACGGCAAGTTCGCCGGGGTCGGCGGCATCGCCGACGAGGCGCTGTTGCGCCGCTACATCGAGATGGGGGTGCGCCTCGTTCTGCCGGGCAGCGATTTCTCGTTCATGGCCGCCGCCGCGACCGCCACCGCCGCCGCGATGCGCGCCTGTTTGTGAGCTTAGGGTCGGTATCCTGATTCTACGGTTCGCCTCATTCCTTCATCGTCACCACGGCGCAAGCGGGACCTTTGCACAAGCCGCTCGGGCGCGTTGGACAAGCCTCG
>DATEKP010000007.1:0-11070 GCA_035277405.1 Allostellaceae bacterium
GAGTTCCGCCGCGGCGAGGCCTTTGCCGAGGCGGCGGCGCTGGCCGCCCGCGGCGAGCGCTTCGATATCGTCGTGGCCGATCCGCCGGCCTTCGCGCGCGCGAAGCGCGACGTACCGGCGGCGTTGCGCGGCTACCGCAAGCTGGCCCGCCTCGCGGCGCAGCTGGCCGCGCCCGCCGGCATCCTGTTTGTCGCGTCATGCTCGCACAACGTTGCGCCGGGCGATTTCGCCGAGGCGGTGCGGCGCGGCCTCGCCGACGCCGGGCGCAGCGGCCGCATCCTGAAAAGCGCCGGCGCCGGTCCCGACCACCCGATCCACCCGGCCCTGCCGGAAAGCGCGTACCTGAAGACGCTGACCCTGGCGCTCGATTGAGAGGTGCCTCGCTTCGGGACGTGAGTTCGTCGTTCCCGCGCAAGCGGGAATCCAGGGCGAGCGACGGGCGGCCGCCGCTGGACCCCCGCTTTCGCGGGAGCGACCGCGCGGAGCCCGCACTAGGCGAGGTGCGCGGCGGCCCAGTGGGCGGCGTCGATCAGCGCCTCGTCGCGAAAGCGCGGGCCGACCAGCTGCACACCGAGCGGCAGGCCGTGCGGGCCGGTGCCGGCCGGCAGCGTGATGCACGGTGTCCAGCCGAGTGTCCAGATCGAGTTGAAGCTCGGATCGCCGGTCGAGCCGAAGCCCTCGGGCGCCTCACCGGCGGCGCTCGGCGTCAGCAGCACATCCACCTCAGAGAAGATGTCGTCGAGATGGAGGCGGAACGCCTCGGCCGTCTCGATCGCCTCGACATAGGCGGCGAGCGGCAGTTCGCGGCCCGGGGTCAGCACGGTGTCGCGCAATACCTGGCTGACCTGGTCGTGATGCCGCTCGTATTCGTAGGCGTAGTTGCGCGCCGCCTCGAAATTGAAAACGCGGCGATGGTGTTCGAGGATATTGGCGAACTCGGGCGCGAACGAAACCTCGTTGACCGCCGCGCCGGCGGAAGCGAGTTTTTTGGCGCTCGCCTCGATCAGCGCCTGGGTCGCGGCATCGGCGCGCTCCCAGGCCGGCGTGCGGCAGACGGCGATGCGCGGCGCGGCGGCATCGCGGTCAAGCGGCCGCATCGGCGCGCCCAATATCGCCGCGCGCAGCGGCGGCAAATCCTCGACGGCGCGGCAGATGATGCCGAGCGTGTCGAGATTGTGGCATTGCAATTTGACGCCGCCGCGGGCGAACTCGCCGAAGCTCGGCTTGTAGCCGACGACACCGCAGAACGCCGCCGGCCGGATCGTCGAGCCGCCGGTCTGCGTGCCGAGCCCCGCCGGCACCTGGAAATCGGCGACCGCGGCGGCCGAGCCGCTCGATGAGCCGCCCGGCGTGTGCGCCGGGTTGTGCGGGTTGACCGTGGCGCCGGGGAAGCGGTTGGCGAATTCGGTCGTCACGGTCTTGCCGAGGATCGTGCCGCCGGCCATGCGCAGCAGCGCGACGCAGGCGGCGTCGGCGAACGGCCGGTTGCCGTCGTAGATCGGCGAGCCGTGTCCGGTCGGCATGTCGGCGGTGTCGATGATGTCCTTGATGCCAACCGGCAACCCGGCGAGCAGGCCGGGCCGGCCGGCGCGGTCGGCGGCGCGCGCCTGCGCCAGCGCGTGCTCCGGGTCGAGCCAAACCCAGGCCTTGACCCCTGCCCGCTCTTCGGCGCGGTCGAGGCAGGCGCGGGTCAGCGCCTCGGCGCTGAGTTCACCATTGCCGAGCGCGGCAATCGCCGCGGCCGCGGAGAGCCGATTGGCGTCGGTCATGGCCGCACCCCCAATTGTCGCTCGACCCAGAGGCCGACGTCGAGGAGCCGCCGGTCATCGTGCCGCCGCCCGACCAGTTGGACGCCGACCGGCAGGCCGTGCGGCCCCTCCCCGGCCGGCAAGGTCAGACACGGCATGTAGAGCACGGTCCACAAGCTGTTGAAGATCGCGTCGCCGGTCGAGTGCAGGCCGTGCGGCGCCTCGCCCGGTGCCGGCAGTGTCAGGATCGCGTCGAACCGGCCGGCCCATTCCCGCGCCGCCGCGCGCGCTCGCTCGGCCTGCCGCCAGGCAGTGCGGAAATCGGCGAGGCTGAGTTGGCGCCCGTCGGCGATCTTGCCCTGGTCGAGCAGGTCGGGGCTGAGCAATGCCGCGTGGCGGTGCAGTTCCGGGGCGTGCACGCGCGGCGCCTCGTAGGCGCTGTGGCGGCGCTGCACCTCGGAGATGTCGGCGCATTCGGCCGGCAATTCACTATCGATGACGGCCGCGCCGGCGGCTCGCAGCCGCGCCGCTGCGTCCTCAAGCGCCGCCCTGCCTTCGGGCTGCGCCCGGTCCCAATGCATCGTGCGGCACAGCGCGAGGCGCGGCGGCCGCTCGGGCATCTGCGGCGGCTCGTACGGGATCGCCATCAGTGCGGCGCGGAACAATGCGATATCCTCGACCGAGCGCGCCATCGCGCCGACCGTGTCGAGGCTTTCGGTGTTGACGTGCATGCCGGCCGGCGGGAACAGCCCGTAGCTGGGCTTGAACCCGACGACGCCGCAATAGGCCGCCGGGCGGATCACCGAGCCGCCGGTCTGCGTGCCGAGCGCAAGCGGCACCATGCAATCGGCGACCGCCGCGGCCGAGCCGCTCGACGAGCCGCCCGGCGTGTGGGCCGGGTTCCGCGGATGCGAGGTCGGGCCCGGATGGCGGTTGGCGAATTCGGTCGTGACCGTCTTGCCCAAGAGGATCGCGCCGGCGGCGCGCGGCAGGGCGGCGGCGCTGGCATCGAAGCTCGGTCGGCAGCCGGTATAGATCGGCGAGCCGTAACCCGCGGGCATGTCGGCCGTGTCGAAGATGTCCTTGATGCCGAACGGCACGCCTTTGAGGATGCCGCTGCCGCTGCGGTCGCTTTCGCGCGCCGCGGCGAGCGCCTCATCCGGGTCGAGATGGGCCCAGGCGCGCACCACCCCGTCACGCGCCTTGATGCGGTCGAGGCAGCTGCGCACGATCGCCTCGGCGGTCAACTCGCCATTCGCGACATGGCGCGCCAGCTCCGCGGCCGTCAGACGATGGGGCTCGGCATTCGGCATCGGGGCGCTCCGGCGGGATTGGGGCCGCCCTATCTAAGCAGGCTTCCCGCCCGGGTGTCACCCGCTCAGTCGGTCGGCGCCCCGAGCAGATCGAGGCGGCGAACGACCTGCAAAAACTCGTTGTGCCGGTTCTGCATCTGGTTTTCGAGCAGGATCAGGTCGCTCTTAATCTCGCGGACCTCCTCGCGCATCTCCGAGCGAAACGCCATCAGCTCATTGTAGACCTTCGAGATCAACTCGCGGTCACGGACCTGCCGATCGAGCATGGCGGCCATCTCACGCCGCATGCCCTGCAAATGGATCAGCACAAGGTTTTCAGGTTCGTCAGCCATCGATCGCTCTCCATGCCACAATGTGCTGGCGCATCGCCAGGAGCGCAAGTGCGGCGGCGAACGAGCGACGCTATTCGATATCCAGCCCGAGATCGAGGATCGGAGCACTGTGGGTGATCCAGCCCGAGGAGATCAGATCGACCCCGGCGGCGGCGATCTCGGGCGCGGTCTCGCGGGTGATGCGGCCGGAGGCTTCGGTGACGGCGCGGCCTCTCACCATCGCGACGGCGCGGCGCAGGGTCGGCGGGTCCATGTTGTCGAGCAGCACGGCATCGAGGCCGTGCTCCATGGCCTCGGCCAGCTGGTCGAGCGTATCGACTTCGAGTTCGATCTTGACGAGGTGGCCGGCGTGGGCGCGCGCCCGCTGCAAGGCCGGGCCGACGCCGCCGGCCAGCGCGACGTGGTTGTCCTTGATCAGCATCGCGTCGTCGAGGCCGAAGCGGTGATTGGCGCCGCCGCCCAATCGCACCGCCTCCTTTTCCAGCAGGCGCAACAACGGTGTCGTCTTGCGGGTGCAGACGATCTTGGCCTTGTGCCCCGCGATCGCATCGGCCAGCGAGCGGGTCGCGGTTGCCACCCCGGACAGCCGAGACACCAGGTTCAGCGCCGTCCGCTCGGCGGCCAGGACCGGCCGCGCCCGCCCGGCGATCCGCGCGACCGCCTCTCCGCGTTCGACGCGGCGGCCATCGTCGCACAGCCGTTCGATCGCCAGCTCCGGGTCGAGCAGCTCGAAGGCAAGGAGCGCGGCGTCGAGACCGGCCAGCACGCCCGGCTGGCGCGCCTTCATGACCGCGTCGACGCGCGCCTCCGCCGGCACCACCGCGTCGGTCGTGATGTCGCCGGCGCGGCCCAGATCCTCGGCCAGCGCCGCCCGCACGATCGGTTCGATCAGAAAGCGCAGCATCGGTCAGGTCCCTCGATGTTCCTCGGCAGATTCCCCCTCACCCTCCCACGCCTGCGGCGCGGGTCCCTCCCTCTCCCCGCCCCCGGGGAGAGGGGCTTTGTGCAGGCGCTTTGCCGCCACTCCCTCTCCCCGCGTGCGGGGAGAGGGCCGGGGTGAGGGGCAACTTTCCGCGCCCATCACCCGATCGCCAGCATGCGCTCGACGGCGCGGCGCGCGCCCTCGGCCACCTCGGGCGCGACGATCACCTCGTGCGTCATCGTTTCGAGCGCGTGGCGGATGTTCTTGAGGGTGATGCGCTTCATGTGCGGACACAGATTGCACGGCCGCACGAAATCGAGTTCGGGGTATTGCAGCGCGACGTTGTCGCTCATCGAGCATTCGGTTAAGAGCACGACGCGCGCCGGCCGCTCGCGTCCGACATAATCCGCCATCGCCGCGGTCGAGCCGGCGAAATCGCATTCGGCGACGACCTCGGGCGGGCATTCCGGATGGGCCAGCACCGTGACGCCGGGATGGCTCGCCCGCAGGCCGCGGATGTCGTCGGCGGTGAAGCGCTCGTGCACCTCGCAATGGCCTTTCCAGGCGATGATCTCGACCTTGGTCTGGGCCGCGATGTTGCGCGCGAGGTACTCGTCCGGCAGCATGATGACCTTGGGCGCGCCCAGGGCCTCGACGATCTTCTTGGCGTTTCCCGACGTGCAGCACACATCGCTCTCGGCTTTGACCGCGGCCGAGGTGTTGACGTAGCTGACGATCGGCACGCCGGGATGGCGGGCCCGCATCAGGCGCACGTCCTCGGCTGTGATCGAGGCGGCGAGCGAGCAGCCGGCCTCCAAATCCGGGATCAGCACTGTTTTCTCGGGGTTCAGCAGCTTCGCCGTCTCGGCCATGAAATGGACGCCGGCGAGCACGATGACCTGGGCGTCGGTGCGCGCCGCCTCGCGCGCCAGAGCCAGGCTGTCGCCGGTGATGTCGCCGACCGTGTGGAAGATGTCGGGGGTCTGGTAGTTGTGCGCCAGGATGACCGCGTTCCGCGCGCGCTTCAGCTTCAGGATCGCGGCGATGTCCTCGGCCAGCAGCGGCCATTCGACGGGCGGCACATGGCGCTCGACGCGGCGGTAAAGCTCGGGCAATGGCAGCGGGCGGGCGGTGTGCGGGGTGACGGTTTCAAGCACGCGGGGACTCCTTTTATACTCACAATGAGTATTTCTACGGCCCGGAAAAGCCGGACGCTGCCGCGTCCGGCCCCGACTTATGCTGAGAAAGAGGATAAGGGCAAAACCGCGCTCGTCAACCCTTCTGCGCATCCCCGCGCGCGACCCTGCCGCGCGCCATGCGCAACGCCCGTACTGATCCTCATGATAAGCCAAAACCACATTCTGCGCGGTTGACGTGCCCCCGACCACGGCGCAGCCTTTGGACGCAAGTCGCCCCAGGCACGGTGAACCGATGGTCTTGCGACGCACATTTCTCGCAGGCGCCGCGTTGGTGTTCGCGCCGCGCCGCCGCGCCGCGGCCGAGGCGCCGCGCCGCATCGGCATTCTCGCCCAGGATCTGCAGCCCGGGCTGCTCGACACGTTCCGCGCCGGGCTGGGCGATTTCGGCTACGAGGACGGCAAGAACGTCGCGCTCCTATTGCGCAACGCCGAGGGACACAGCGAGCGCCTCGCCGCAATGGCCGCCGACCTTATCGCCAATAAGGTCGAGATCATCCTGGCAATCAACACGGTGGCCGCCAAAGCGGCGCAAAAGGCGACTTCCACCGTGCCGATCATCATCATGCGCGTCGCCGACCCGATCAAATCGCACCTGATCCAGAGCCTGGCGCGGCCCGGCGGCAATATCACCGGCCTCTATTTCATGCCCGATGTGCTGGGCGCCAAAGGCGTCGAGCTGTTGCACGAGACATTGCCGAAGGTGTCGCGTGTCGGCGCGCTCTATTCGGGCGACAATCCCGGCGGGCTGATCGTCGTCGAGGAGACCGAGCGGCGCTGCATGCAACTTGGCATAGCGTTCACCCGGCTGCCGGTGAAGAATGCCGAGGACGACAAGCTGGCGCTGGAGAAGGCCGCCGGCATTGCGATCGAGGCGCTGTTCGTGATGGACGACGGCGCAGTGACCAAGCGCCGCCGCGATATCCTCGACCTCGCCACGGCGCACCGCCTGCCGGTCGTGTCGATCTACCGCGATTTCGCCGATGCCGGCGCGCTGTTCGCCTACGGCCCGAGCCTGCCGGCGATGTACCGGCGCGGCGGCTATTTCGTCGATCGCCTGCTGAAAGGCGCCGCGCCGCAGACCCTGCCGGTCGAGCAACCGACCAAGTTCGACCTGTTCATCAACCTGAAGACCGCGAAATCCCTGGGCATCGCGATCCCGCCCGCGGTCCTCGTCCGCGCCGACGAGGTGATCGAATAGCGGCGGCGTCCTCGCCGCATCCCGGCGAAGGCGGGACCTTTGCACAACCCGCTCGGGCGCGTTGGATAAGCCTCGTGCGTCCTTCGAGACGACCGCTGCGCGGCCTCCTCAGGTGACGGTTTTCCTTAACGCCACCATTGACTTACGTCATCGTGAGGAGCGCCGGGAGGGCGTGTCTCGAAGGACGCAAAACGCTTCTGCAGTGCCTTCTCGCCAGTGCGTCGCGTCTTACGCAAAAATCCGGCGCAGCCGGGGTCACCTCTCCGATGGATACCGGCCTTCGTCGGCATGACGACGCAGCGGAACTAATGATCCGGCGAACTTTGGTTCGGGATCCTGTGTACCCTCACACCTGCTGGATCGCCGATAACAGCCAGTTGCCGCCGCGGCGGCGGACGAAGGTCCACACCTCCTCGGCCTCGCTCGGCATCGTCGCGGTGCCGCCGCCGGGCGGCAACGCCGGCCGGGCCCCCGGACCGGCGAGCGGCACGACATAATCGCGCGCGCTCCACCGCATAAAGGCGGTGGCGTATTGCAGGTCGCCCTCGTCCCAGCTTTCGGTGATCTCGCCTTTCAGCAGATGGACGTCGGAGACGACGTTCTGCACCCCTTGACTGGCATTGCGGGTCAGCTCCTCGGAGAAATAACTCACCATCTCGGGCGTCATCAGCTGGCGCATGCGGGCCAGATCGCCCCGGCTCCACGCCTCCTGCACGGCGGCGTGGATGCCTTGGAAGGCGTCGAGGTCGGCGTCGGAGACGGTGGTATCGACGCCGCGATAGGCCGGCGCCGGCGCCGCCGCGGCGCCGAGCGAGCGCGGCGCCGCGGTACCCCAGCCGCCAAAGGCGAAGCCGCGGCCGGTGAAGAAGCGGAAGGCAAGCCAGATCAGGAAGCCGATGATCAAGAGCTGCAACAGCCCGCCGAACACGTGGCCGAACCCGCCCAGGCTGTGAAACAGCATCGAGCCGAGAAAGCCGCCGAACAGCCCGGTCATGAACGGGTGGCGCTGGAAGAAGCTGCCGCCGTAAGCCGGCGCAACGCCGCCGAACGGCGCCGAGCGCGGCGCCTGCGTCATGCTGCGGGTGATCGGCGCGGCGCCGTTGTTCTCGAAGGTTCGCGCGCCGCGGCTGCCCATGCCGGAGAAGCTCGAAGCGCCGCCGCCGGAGAACGAGCGGCCGGCCCGCGCCTCGGCGAGGGTCGGCGCCAGCGCCAGCGCGAGACAGAAAAACAGCGACAGCAGGATGTGCCACCGGATGGCGGCTGCGGGTCTCGACATGGTCCCCATCCCTCCCCGGCGAGATTTGCCGGCGCCTCAATATGGGGAGCGGCGCGGGCGGGGGGAAGGACTCGCTTGATTTGCCCCGCCAATCTCCCCAAATCACCGGCAGAATTCGCTTCCCGCCGCCGGGCGCCGCTCTTGGGCCGGCCCGCGGGTCTCGCTCGTTACGAGGAGAATTGAGCCATGTCGCGCCTGTCGCTGTTCAACTCCCCGTTGCTGCTCGGCTTCGAGCATTTCGAGCGGGCGCTCGACCGGGTCAACAAACTCTCCGGCGATGGCTATCCGCCCTACAATGTCGAGCAACTCGGTGACAACGAGTTGCGGATCACGCTGGCGGTCGCCGGCTTTACGATGAGCGACCTGGCGATCACGATCGAGGACAACCAGCTCGTAATCCGCGGCAAGCAGGCCGACGATCCCCGTCGCGTCTACCTGCATCGCGGCATTGCGGCGCGCCAGTTCCAGCGCTCGTTCGTGCTCGCCGAGGGGATCGAGGTGCGCGGCGCCTCGCTTGACAACGGCCTGTTGCACGTAGACTTGGTGCGGCCCGCTGTCGAGGCGCGGGTGCGTACCGTGCCGATCCGCGCTCCACAAGCCGAAGCGGGCGAACTCGCCACGCCACGCCGAGTGCGCCCCGCAAGCGCGGAATAATGCCAACGGCTGACCGCGTTTTGCGGCGGCCTTCAGTCGTTCAGCACCCTGGCGTTCAGCACCCTGGGCGGACCTACGCGGCGTCGCTTTCGGCGCGGGCGGTCAAGAGCGCATACAACGCGTCGGCCTTGTCGGTGCCGCGCAATTTTTGGCACGTGGTCTGATCGCGCAGCAGGCGCGAGACCAGCGCCAGGGCACGCAGATGCTCGGCGTCCGCCGGCACCAGCAGCACGAAAATCAAGTCCACCAGGTCGCCATCGACGGCCTCGAACGGGATCGGCCGTTCGAGCCGGGCGAACAGCCCGAACGGATGTGCCAGCCCGGCAATCTTACCGTGCGGCACGGCGACGCCGCGGCCGATCGCGGTGCTGCCGAGCCGCTCGCGTTCGGTCAGCACATCGTTGATGCGGCGTTCGGCGATGCCGGTCAGCGCCGCGGCGCGTCGGGCGATCTCCTGCAATGCCTGGCGCTTGTTGCCGGCGCGCAGCTGCGCGATCACGGCGCGCGGCGCCAACAGGTCGGCGACGGTGCTGCTCATCGCCGCGCCGGCGTGCGCGCTTCGGAGAAGGCGCCCGCGGTGGTCTCGAGGTCCGCGTCCGGCTCGCCCGCATCCGCCACCGCGTCGGCCCCGTCGAGCCCGCCTCGCCCCTTGCCGTGGTAATCGCGCAGGCGGCGCTTGTGGCGACGCAGCTGCTTCGCCAGCCGCTCGGCTGCGGCATCGAAGGCGAGATGGTGCTCGGCGGCCGAGGCGCTGCTGTTGACGGCGATGTTGCGCCCGATATGCAGCGTCAGCTCGGCGCGGATCAGATGCGCCTCGCGGGCGAACACCGCGTGCGCCTCGATCGCGCTGCCGAAATACTTGTCGAGCAGCCCGTCGAGGCTCCTTTCGACGTGCCGGCGGAGGGCATCGCCGACCTCGACCTGCTTGCCGGTGACGGTCAGTTGCATGAGCCCGAACCGTTCGCTGTTGCCGCCGTCGCCGGGGGCGGCCGGCGGCGTGCGGATGCGAAATGGGCATGCGGGGATGGCGGGTCAACCTCCCGCGAGTTGCGCTACAGCGCCAGCATCTTTTCCCGGCGCCGCCGCACCGAGGAGGGGATGCGCATCGCCTCGCGGTATTTCGCGACGGTGCGGCGGGCGATATCGATGCCGTCTTTTTGCAGCAATTCGACGATGCGCTCGTCGGACAGCGTGCCGTCCGACGGCTCGCCGTCGATCAGGCCGCGGATGCGGAAGCGCACGGCCTCGGCCGAATGCGATTCGCCGCCCTGCGAGGCGGCGATCGACGAGGTGAAGAAATATTTCAGCTCGAACAGGCCGCGCGGTGTCGCGATGTACTTGCCGGCGGTCACGCGGCTCACCGTGCTCTCGTGCATGCCGATCGCGTCGGCGATGTCGCGCAGGATCAGCGGCCGCAATCCCTGCACGCCGCGGCGGAAAAACCCGTCCTGCTGCTGCACGATCTCGCCGGCGACCTTGAGGATCGTGGTCGCCCGCTGGTGCAGAGATTTGACCAGCCAGTTCGCTGCCTGCAATCGCTCGCTCAAATATTCGCGTTCGGCGCGGCTGCGCGCGCTGCGTGTGACCCGCGTGTAGTAGCGATTGTTGACGAGCACGCGCGGCAACGTCTCGGTGTTCAGCTCGATCAGCCAGTCGCCCTGCGGCTGCGGGCGCATGATGATGTCGGGCACGACCGGCTGGGCCAGCGGCGGGTCGAAGGCATGGCCGGGGCGCGGGTCGAGCGATTTGATCTCGGCCACCATGTCGGCGAGATCCTCGGCGTCGACGCCGCACGCCCGCATCAGTGCCGGCGCGTTGCGGGCGGCGAGCAGCGGCAGATTGGCGAGCAACGCCTGCATCGCCGGATCGAGCCGGTCGCGGTCGCGCAATTGCAGCGCCAAGCACTCCGCGAGATCGCGTGCGAACACGCCGGATGGGTCGAATTCCTGCAGGCGCGCCAAGACCTGCCCGACCCGCTCTACAGGACAGCCGAGCCGCTCGGCCGCCTCGTCGAGGCTGCCGCGCAGGTAACCGGCCTCGTCGAGCTGGTCGAGCAGGAAAAAAGCGATCGCCCGGTCGGCCATGCCGGGCAGGTCGGCGCCGATCTGCTCGACCAGATGCTCGCGCAACGTGCGCGGGCGGGTGGCGGTCTGGTCGATGCCCGGCAGGTCGCCGTCGGCCCACCCGTTGCGCGTCTGCCACGGCTGCGCGTCGCCGCCGCGATCGAGCGAGCCGTCGCCGTCTTCGCCGGCGGCGGCGCGCCAATGGTCGTCGGCATCGCCTGCCACCGCGCCGGACAACCCCTCCGTCAGCTCCGCCGCGAGGCCGACCGCGACACCGTCGGCCGGCGTCGGCTCGCCGTCGGGCGGCGGCGCCGCATCGCCGGCATCGGACTCGCCATGTTCGAGCAGCGGGTTCTGCTCGATTT
>DATEKP010000008.1:0-3265 GCA_035277405.1 Allostellaceae bacterium
GGCTATCTGGTTTCGACCGGCCGCTTCGACCTCGTCCTCGTCGCGACCGCCGGCGCAATCGGCTGCAATATCGGATCGACGCTCGCCTACGTCGTCGGGCGCTACGGCGGCCGGCCGCTGATCGAGCGCTGGGGCCGCTACGTCCTGATCGATCGCAGCGAACTCGCCGCCGCCGACCGGTTCTTCGCCCGGTTCGGCGGCGCGGCTGTGCTGATCGGCCGGCTGTTGCCGGTCGTGCGCACCTTCATCTCGCTGCCGGCCGGCATCGTCCGGCAGCCGATATGGCGTTTCCAGCTCTACACGCTGATCGGTTCGTGGCCGTGGTGCTTCGCGCTTGCGTATGTCGGGTTCAAGCTCGGCGAGAAATGGCACAGCGACCCGCGGCTCGCGGCAATCCTGCACCGCTTCGACATTGTCGTGCTGGCCGCCATCGTGCTCGCCATCGGCTGGTATGTGCGACGGCATTTCCGCCACCGCCAGCGCTGAGGTCAGCGTCGGCGCCAATCTTCCGGCACCAGCCGGGCGCCGAGGCCGCGCACCACCCCGGTGATCCCGGCGATCGCGGCCGGCAGGGCAAGGCTCGGATGCCGCAAATTCTGCTGGTGCCGGTTATGACGGCGGCGGCGATAGGCGGCGAGCTCCGCCCGGTCGGGACGGCGCGGGTCATAGGCGATGCGCGCCGGTCCGTGGTTGTCCGGCCGCTCCAGGGTCAGCGCGCACAGAAGGTCGGGCGCGGCGGCGACGCGCGGCGTCAACGGCGGGCCGCTGGCGAACAACCGCTGCAAGGTCGCCGGGATCGATGCGTGGTCGAACGGATAGGGCGGCGGCGGCCTGACAATGCTGCCCGGCGCGACATAGGGCGAGACGATGACGGCCGGCACCCGCACGCCGTAGCGATCGAAGCGGAAGCCGTCGGGATAGGGACCGCCGGGCGGCACCGCCGCGGGCGGCGGCACGTGGTCGAAGCAGCCGCCATGCTCGTCATAGGTGACGACGAAGAGCGTGCGCGGCCAGGTCGGCGCCGCGCGCACCGCGTTGTACACGCGCGCGATCAGCTGTTCGCCAAACAGCAAATTGTGCGGCGGGTGCTGGTCGTTCGGCGGCTCGTCGGACAACAGGCCGGGGAAATAGCGCGGCTCGATAAAGCTGTAATTCGGCAGTCGGCCGGTCCGCGCATGGCGCTCGAACTCCTCCTCGAACAGGCAGAAATGCGTCGGGATTTTCGGCCACAGGTCGAAGAGCGTCGCGGTCTGCGGCAGGTCGTGGAAATTGACCCGCCAGCTGTGTCCATGCGCGCCGAGCCGGCGGAAGATCGTCGGCATCGTGCGCGGCCACTGGTAGGGAAAACGCGAGCGGTCGTTGTTGACCCAGCCGCCGGCCGTGCCGCAATGCGCGAAATAGCGGTTCGGCCAGGTCTCGCACGGCGCCGCCGCATGCCAGCGGTCGGTGACGGCGAAGGCCCGGGCGAGGCCGTTGATGACCGGCAATTGCTCCGGCGTGAAATAATGCATGACACCGCGCGGATCGACGGGATGGGTGGGCGGCGGTTGCCGCGCGTAATTGTCGACAAAGCCGGACATCGCCGGCGCCGCGTCAGGCTCGCCGCCGAGGCCGAACAGCTGCATCTGCACGTCGCTGAACAATTCGCCCGGCTCCGGATCCGGCAATCGCGCGGCATCCGGCGTCAACGCGGGGCTGTTCCACACCGGTATTTCTTCGACGCTGCCATCGGGCTTGTGCCATGGATTGCTCTCGTCGCCGGCGAGACCGTCGAACTGCGCGCTCTGCGGGTAGAGGCGGCCGAGCAGGCTGTCCAACGAGCGGTTTTCCAGCATCAAGACGACGACGTGCTCGACCTTGCCCATGCTGCCTCCCGGGCCTGCTTCGCATCTCGTCAACGACTGAAATCCCGCGCGCGGGGATGTTTTCTGCTATGATGCGGCAAACCGCGGACGCGGCGTCCGCATGGGAGGTGGCGATGGGCGACATACTCGGCATCGGCGTCACGCATTACCCCGGCCTCATTCAGCCCGACCCGCAGATGGCGGGCCTGTTGAACCGCACGCTAAACAGCGAACAGGTACCGGACCGGCTCAAGGACCCGGCGCGCTGGCCGGAGCCGATGCGCAAGGAATGGGCCGATCCGCTCGCCGCCGCACGAGAACACCGCAGCCGCCTTGTCGGCGGCTTCCGCAAGTGCCGCGAGGCATTGGACGCCTTCGATCCCGACCTCGTGCTGATCTGGGGCGACGACCAGTACGAGAATTTCCGCGAGGATGGCGTGCCGTCGTTCTGCGTCTTCGCGCTCGACGGCATCGAGTCGCGCCCCTACGCGCGCTATTCCGGGGCCGGCGCCAATGTCTGGGGCGAGGGCAAGGATACCGTCATTCGCACCCAGGGCCACCACGCCGCCGCCTCGACCCTGGCGGCGAAGCTGATCGCCGAGGATTACGACGTCAGCTACGCCTACCGGATGCGCTACGAGAACGGCCTGCCGCACGCCTTCATCAACACGCTGCTCTATCTCGATTACGACCGGAAAGGCTTCCCGTACCCGGTCGTGCCGTTCCACGTGAACTGCTACGGCTCGTCGGTCATCGCCAAGCGCGGCTCGACCGCGCACCTGACCGGCGAGGCCGATCCCAACCTGGTCGATCCGCCCGGCCCCAACCCGCGGCGCTGCTTCGATGTCGGCGCGGCCGTCGCACGCGCCTTCGCCGACAGCCCGTGGCGCGTGGCGCTCGTCGCGTCCTCGAGCTGGTCGCACGCTTTTCTGACCCCGAAAAACCATTACCTCTACCCCGACAACGCCGGCGACCGGGCGCGCTTCGACGAACTGGCTTCGGGCAAATTGGCGCGCTGGCGCGAACTCTCGACCGCCGACATCGAGGATGCCGGCCAGCAGGAGTTCCTCAACTGGGTGTGCCTCGGCGGCGCCATGCACGCGCTCGGCCGCGAGCCGCAGATCGTCGATTACGTCGAGAGCTGGATTTTCAACTCCGACAAGTGCTTCGCGCTGTTCCCGCCGCCCGCCGGCTGAGCCGGCCTCGGCGAATTAAGCCGGCGCATCCACTCCCGCCCCCTCGATGAGGGCCGGGGTGGGGGTGAATTCACCGCCCCGAAACGGATTGCTGCCGCATCGGTCACCCCCTCCCAACCCTCCCCATCAAGGGGGAGGATTGAATGCGATCGCCGTGCAGCGAAAGCGGGAATGACCGGTGAGCTGGCGCGCGTCCGCGGCAAATGCGCTTGCGCCGCCGTGCGA
>DATEKP010000009.1:0-3607 GCA_035277405.1 Allostellaceae bacterium
CAAGCCTGGAGCCGGCGACGAGGGCGGCGACCTTCTGCTCCTCGACGACCTTCCAGTCGATATAGGCCTCGATATCGGGGTGATCGGCGTCGACGATGACCATCTTGGCGGCGCGCCGCGTCGTGCCGCCTGATTTGATCGCGCCGGCGGCGCGGTCGCCGATCTTCAGAAAGCTCATCAGCCCAGACGAGCGACCGCCGCCCGACAGTCTCTCGCCGTCGCCGCGCAGCCTGGAGAAATTGGACCCGGTGCCGGAGCCGTATTTGAACAGCCGCGCCTCGCGCACCCACAAATCCATGATGCCGCCCTCGTTGACGAGGTCGTCGGCGACCGACTGGATGAAGCAGGCGTGCGGCTGCGGGTGCTCGTAGGCGCTGTCGGACGCGCGCACCTTGCCGGTGATGTAATCGACATAGAAATGGCCCTGCGCCGGGCCATCGATGCCGTAGGCCCAGTAAAGCCCGGTATTGAACCATTGCGGCGAATTGGGCGCGCCGACCTGGCGCGCCAGCATCAGGCGCAGTTCGTCGAAAAACGCGCGGGCGTCCTCCTCGCCGTCGAAATAGCCGCCCTTCCAGCCCCAATAGGTCCAGGTGCCGGCAAGCCGGTCGAAGCACTGCTTGGCGCTGGTCTCGCCGCCGGTGCGCTCGGCCGGAGGCAAGGAAGCGAGCGCCGCCGTATCGGCGGTGCGCCGCCACAACCACTCCGGCACGCCCTCCTCCTCGACCGGCGCGAGGCGCGCCGGCACACCGGCCTTGCGTAGGTATTTCTGCGCGAGGATGTCGCAGGCGACCTGGCTCCACTCGGCCGGCACCTCGATGCCATCGGCGGCGAACACGACCGAGCCGTCGGGATTGCGGATTTCGCTCGACGCGCTGCGGAACGCCACCCCCTCATAGGCGTCCCGGCCGGCCATGGTGAAACGACGCGCGATATGCATAACACTCCCCCACATGAAGCGCAGCGGGGCAACCCGCGGTTGGGTGCCCCGCATCTCTTATGGGGGCAGGATAAATCCGTTAACGGTGCCTGTCCACTATATGTTGGGGTCGCATAAGGGTGGAGCGCAAGGTGTTGCATCACAGCCAGTCCGCGCAGCGAGCAAATGGCTGATCCCGGCGATCCGCGGCTTGCCGAGCGGTTGCGGCTCGGCCGGCTGCGCCGGGTGGCGGCGCTGGTCGCATCGCTCAACTTCGCCTATTTCGGCGTCGAGTTTGCGGTCGCGCTGGCGATCGGGTCGGTTGCGCTGTTCGCGGATTCGGTCGATTTCCTCGAAGACACGGCGGTCAATCTGCTGATCGTCCTGGCGCTCGGCTGGACCCCTCGGGCTCGCGCCGCGGTCGGCGCCGGGCTCGGGGCGCTGCTGCTGGCGCCCGGGATCGCGACGCTCATCACGGCGTGGCACAAATTCGGCCATCCATCGCCGCCGGCGGCGATCCCTCTGTCGCTGACCGGGCTCGGCGCCTTTGCCGTCAACCTCGGCTGTGCGATGCTGCTGGCGCGCTGGCGCGGTGCGGGCGGCAGCCTGTCGCGTGCCGCCTTTCTGTCGGCCCGCAACGACGCGATCGCGAACGTGGCGATCGTCGTTGCCGGCGTGCTGACCGCCGCCACCGCCTCGATCTGGCCTGACCTGGTCGTCGGCCTCGCGATCTTCCTGATCAACCTCGACGCCGCCCGAGAGGTGTGGACCGCCGCCCACCGCGAATACCGCGGCACCGCCCTGCGGCCTTAGAAGGCTTTACCTCCCGCTTTGCGCAATGCAATAAACTCCCCGGCGCGGGGAGAAATCGACAGGAATGAGCGCGACTCTCGGAACCCGGCTCTTGACCTGGCTGCGCGGCCGGCGGGTCGGCACCGACGCCTACGGCAACCGCTATTACCGGCTGCGCGGCGACCGGCCGAAGCGGCGTGGCGGCGGGCGCTTCAGCCGCGAGCGGCGCTGGGTCATCTACCGGGGCGAGCCGGAAGGCTCCAAGGTCCCGCCGGAATGGCACGCCTGGCTGCACCACATGGTCGACGAGGTGCCCCGTCCGCGTCAGGCCTATGCCTGGGAGAAGCCGCACGAGCCGAACCTGACCGGGACGCCGCGCGCCTATCACCCGCCCGGCTCGGTATTGCGCGGCGGCCGGAGGTCCCGCGGCACAGGCGATTACGAGCCGTGGTCGCCGGAATAGCGCCGCGGCGCCGCGATCGCCACGGGACCGGCCCGTGAGAGGCAACGTCATCGAAGCCGTGATGGGCGCCGTCGTGCTCGTCGTTGCCGCGGTGTTCCTATATTTCGCCTATACGACGAGCCAGCTGCGCGAGGTCTCCGGCTACGAGGTCAGCGCCGATTTCGAGCGGGTGGACGGCATCCGCCAGGGCGGCGACGTGCGCATCAGCGGCATCAAGGTCGGCTCGATACTCGGCGAGCAGCTCGATCCGAAGACGTTCCTCGCGACCGTGCGAATCAGCCTCGATCCGTCGATCAAATTGCCGGACGACACGGTCGCCGAGATCGTCTCAGCCGGGCTGCTCGGCGACAAATACCTGTCCTTGGTCCCCGGCGGCTCGGACAAGACGATCCCGGCCGGCGGCAAGATCAAGTACACCCAGTCCTCGGTCAGCCTCGAACACCTGATCGGCCAGATGATCTTCTCCGCGCCTGGCGGCAAGAAGGGCGAAGGCGACGGCGAACCCGCGGCGCCCAAGGGCGGCGGCGCCACGGCCGCCCCAATCCAGCCGCCCGCCGGCGGGGCCGGGCCGGCAAAGTGACCGATCAGACCTTTTTCGCGGCTTTTGGATCGCACATTTAGAAGTGGCGACACCTGAAGGGCACCAGCTATGGCCGAGACGAGGACGGGCGAATTCCCGGTCTGGCGCACGCCGGAGGGCGAGCCGGTGTCGTGCGTCGAGAAGATCAAATTGCTCAACGACAATCTCGCCGAGATCAAGGCATTAGCGCAGGACGCGCTGGAGGACGCGGTGCTGATGGGCTGCGACGAGGCGCAGGTGCGCGAAGTCCTGGCCGGCCTCGTCGGCGGCCTCGTCAACCCCTATCGGCGATGAAGCGGGGGCTGATCGCGGCCGCGACGATCCTCGCCGCGGACACGGCATTCGCGGCCGGCCATATGACGCCGGAGCCGGTCGCGGTATTGCAGGGCCTAGACAAGATCACGGCGCGGGTGTCGCGCTTCGACGCGCCGGTCGGCCGCCCGGTCAGCTTCGGCACGCTGTCGCTGGTGGTGCAGGATTGCGAGCGCAGCGCCCCCGAGGAGCGCCCGGAAAACGCCGCCTTCGTCCAGATTTACGAGCAGCGGCCGGGCGAGGAGCGGGTGCGCCTGTTCAGCGGCTGGATGTTCTCGTCGAGCCCGGCCTTGTCGGCGCTCGAGCACCCGGTCTACGACGTCAACCTGCTCGACTGCAAGGCGGCGGCCGGATCGTCCTCGCCGGCGGCTGCGCCCGCAACGGCATCGCCCGCCGGCAGATCGGCCGGAAAAACCGCGCGATAGCGCAGCGCTTCGGCCAGCAGCCGGCGATAGCGGGCGCGCGATATCTCGATCCCGCCGAACTGCGCCAGATGCGGCGTCAGAAACTGCGTGTCGAGCAGCCGGTAGCCGCCGACCCT
>DATEKP010000010.1:0-5585 GCA_035277405.1 Allostellaceae bacterium
GCCGCCGCCGCCCTCGGCGCGGCGGGTGGTCGATTTGTGGCGGCCGTGGCTCGAAGGCAAGATCGGCAAGGACATCGCCGAACTCGAACGCAACGTCGTCGACCAGGACAGCTATGCCCGCGTTACCCGACGCCTGATCCAGGACCTCGACATCGATCTCGGCGAGATCGACGAGTCGTCGTCGGAAGACAACCAAGGCGGCGAGGAAGCCGAGGGCGAAAACGAGAGCGAGAGCGGCGAGAGCGCCAGCGCCGGCGCGGAGCCGTCGATGGACGGTGCGCCGGCCGACAGCGCCGAGGCCGACGCCGAGGCCGACGGCGATGCCGAAGCCGACGGCGAGATGATGCCGGGCGCCAGCGACGACGATCCCGGCCGTCCCGGCCGGCCCGGCACGATGCCGCGCGGCAGGCCGGACGAGAACGCGATCTACAAGGCGTTCAGCATCACGGCCGACGAGGTCGTCGAGGCGGACAAATTGTGCGATTCCGACGAGCTTGGCCGCCTGCGCCACCTCCTCGACCAGCAGCTGTCGCATCTGCAGAGCGTCATCGCGCGGCTCGCCAACCGGCTGCAGCGCCGGCTCCTGGCGAAGCAGACCCGCGCCTGGGAGTTCGACCTCGACGAAGGCATCCTCGACGCGGCGCGGCTGTCGCGCGTCGTCACCAACCCGATCCTGCCGCTGTCCTACAAGCAGGAGCAGGAGATGGAGTTCCGCGACACCGTCGTCACCTTGCTGATCGACAATTCCGGCTCGATGCGCGGCCGGCCGATCACGGTGGCGGCGATGAGCGCCGACATCCTGGCGCGCACTCTGGAGCGCTGCGGCGTCAAGGTCGAAATCCTCGGCTTTACGACACGCGCCTGGAAGGGCGGGCAGGCGCGCGAGAAATGGATCGCGGCCGGCAAGCCGCCCAATCCCGGCCGCCTCAACGATCTCAGGCACATCGTCTACAAGCCGGCCGACGCGCCGTGGCGGCGGGCGCGGCGCAGCCTCGGGCTGATGCTGCGCGAGGGCATCCTGAAGGAGAACATCGACGGCGAAGCGCTGATGTGGGCGCATAACCGACTCTTGGGCCGCCCCGAAGAGCGCCGCATCCTGATGGTCATTTCCGACGGCGCGCCGGTCGATGATTCGACCTTGTCGGTCAATCCCGGCAACTACCTCGAAAAGCACCTGCGCGAGGTGATCCGCGAGATCGAGCGGATCGGCTCGGTCGAACTGACCGCGATCGGCATCGGCCACGACGTGACGCGGTACTACCGCCGCGCCGTGACTATCGTCGATGCCGAGCAGTTGGGCGGCGTCATGCTCGAACGCCTCGCCGATCTGTTCGAGGAGGAAGGCTCCGGCAGGACCCGCGTCCGGAGCCGCCGCGCCGCTTAACCGTCGTTCGAGCAACTTGAATCGTCATTCCCGCGCAAGCGGGAATCCAGGGGAAGCCATAAGCGCCTGCCCCTGGACCCCCGCTTTCGCGGGGGTGGCGGGGGAATGGCGTCGCCTTAATCCGCCGGGCCGCGGCCGGCGAGCGGCTGTGCGAGCGGGCTCTGCGGCGTCGGCGCGGTGGCGATTGCGCCCTCATCGAGGCTGCGGCCGCGGGTTTCCGGCAATAGCATCAGCATGACGATCATCAGCCCCGAGGCGAAGGCGCTGAACAGCGCGATCGTCGCGCCCAACGGCAATGACTGGCTGACATAGCCGACCGCGGTCGGGAAGATCGAGCCGAGCGCCCGGCCGGAGTTGTAGCAGAAGCCCTGGGCGTTGCCGCGCAGCTCGGTCGGGAACAGCTCGGTCATGAACGGACCCATCGGCGGGAACTTCATCAGGAACGCGACGAATACGGGCACGCCGATAAAGAGCAGCGCAGTGTTGCCCCAGGGAATGAACATGTAGACGAGGATCATCGCGAACGAGCCGACCGCCGACCACAGAAAGGTCGCGCGCCGGCCGATCGCGTCGCTCAAATAGGAGCCGAGCAGAAAGCCGATCAGCGCACCGAGGATTTGCACCAGCAGATAACCGCCGGTGCCGGTCGCCGACAGGTGGCGCACCGTGCGCAGATAGGTCGGCATCCAGATGCCGAGCGCGTAGCCGCCGCCCTGGGCGCCGGTGACCATCAGCGCCACTTTGACCGTCGTCCACAGATGCGGCGGCCGGAAGGCGGAAAACAGGTGGCTTAGCCCCGGCGCCGGGCGCTCGCGGCGGGCCGCGTGAAAAATCTCCGGCTCATCGATGTGGCGGCGGATCCAGAACACGAATACCGCCGGCACCAGCCCGATGCCGAACAGCACGCGCCATGCCATCGGCTCCGGCACGAGCCAATAGACCGCGGTATAGACCAGCGCCGAGGCGCCCCAGCCCACGGCCCAGCCGGTCTGCACGATGCCGACGCCGCGGCCGCGATACTTGTCGCGGATGACCTCGCCCATCAGCACGGCGCCGGCCGCCCACTCGCCCCCGAAGCCGAAGCCGTGCAAGGCGCGCAGGATGAACAGCTGCTCGAAATTCTGCGCGAAGGCGCACAGGAACGTGAAGACCGAGTACCACAGGATCGTGATCTGCAGCATGCGCACGCGGCCATAGCGGTCGGCCAGCGTGCCGCTGAACCACCCTCCGAGCGAGGAGATCAGCAAAGTAACGGTGCCGATCAGCCCTGCTTCGCCGCGCGACAGACCCCAGACCCCGATGATGGTCGGGATCACGAAGCTGTACATCTGCACGTCGAACGCATCGAGCGACCAGCCGCCGAAGCAGGCCAGCATCGTGCTGCGCTCGCGCGAGGTCAGGTCCCGGTACCAGGCGAGCATGGCTTTCCCCCACTCCCCTTCACGCAACCGAAGAATGCGTCGGCGGCTTCCCCCTGCGCAAGAGGGGGCGTCGGCACCGCCACCCTGCGAATTCGCCGGCGGCGATTTCCGGCGTCGCATCGTGCATGCTCCCGCTCCGAAGCGGATACGGAAGCCGACCCGGTCCACGATCCATGAGCAATTTGCGCCCGCTCGAGATGGCGCCGACTTCCTGCCGGGCCTGATGGAAACCGCAAACCTGGCGGCGGCGGCGATCTTCGCCGCCACCTATGTCGCGCTGGCCTTGGGCCGGCTGCCGGGGCTGCGCATCGATCGCGCCGGCATCGCGCTGGTCGGCGCCAGCCTGATGCTGGCGTTCGGCGGGATGAACCTCGGCGAGACGATGCAAGCGATCGACTTCAACACGGTCGCATTGCTGCTCGGCATGATGATCGTCGTCGCCAATCTGCGCCTCTCAGGGCTTTTCCGCCTCGTCAACGGCTGGATCGTCGCGCGGGCGCACCACCCGCTGCAATTGCTGGTCGCCGTGACGTTCGCCTCGGGCCTCTTTTCGGCCTTTCTGCTCAACGACGCGATCTGCCTGGTGATGACACCGCTCGTCATCGAGGTCGTGCGGCGGCTGCGGCGCGACCCGGTGCCCTATCTGTTGGCGGTCGCAATGGCGAGCAACATCGGCAGTGCCGCGACGATCACCGGCAACCCGCAGAACATCCTGATCGGCGGGTTTTCGCACATCCCCTACGGCTCCTTCGCGGCGCGGCTGTCGCCGGTGGCGGCGGCCGGCCTCGTGCTGACAATCGTGCTGATCGCGCTCGCCCACCGGGCGGAATTCCGCGCGCGCGAGCCGATGCAGGCGCGCCCGGCTCCGGCCCATATGCACCGTCCATTGGCGGCCAAATCGGTAGTCGTCGTGCTGTTGATGATGGCCGGGTTTTTCGCCGGCGAGCCGCCCGCCAAGGTGGCGCTGATCGCCGGCGCCTTTCTGCTGCTGACCCGCGTCGTCGCGGCCAACCGCGTCTACCGCGAGATCGACTGGCCGCTCCTCTTGATGTTTGCTGGGCTGTTCGTCGTCGTCGCCGGGTTCGAGAAGGTGCTGCTGTCGCTCGGCTTCGGGATCGGCCTCGGCGGCCTCGCCTTCCACCGCACCCCGGTACTCGCCACCGCGACCGCGCTGTTGTCCAACATCGTCAGCAACGTGCCGGCGGTGCTGGTGCTGAAACCGTTCGTCGCCGGCGCGGCCGTGCCGCAGCGCTCCTGGCTCGTCGTCGCGATGGCCTCGACCTTTGCCGGCAATTTGACCGTGCTCGGCTCGGTCGCCAATTTGATCGTCGTGCAGCTGGCGCGCGCGCACGGCGTCGCGATCGGCTTCTGGGCCTATTTCCGCGTCGGCGCGCCGTTGACCGTGTTGACGATCGTCATCGGCCTGTGCTGGCTTTGACCCATGAGCGGGCCAGAGCGCAACCATCTGGAGCAGCCGGTCGGCGTGGAGGTGCCGGGCTGGGTGGCGCGGCCCTTGCCGCCGAAAACGGCGATGGCCGGCCATTTCGCGACGGTCGAGCCGCTCGACGCGGCGCGTCACGCGGCCGAGCTGTTCGCGGCCAATGCCGAGGACCGCGAGGGCCGGCTGTGGACCTACTACCCCTACGGCCCGTTCGCCGCGCTCGCCGATTACCGCGCTTGGGTCGAGGCGGCGGTCGCCGACCCGCGCCGGCTGTTCCACGCGATCCGCGACAACGCCACCGGCAAGGCGGCCGGCGTCGCGGCCTATATCAACGCGCAGCCGGCGGTCGGTGTCGTCGAGGTCGGCAGCCTCGTGTTCAGCCCGCTGCTGCAGCGCCGGCCGGCGGCGACCGAAGCGATGTACCTGATGATGCGCCGCGCCTTCGACGAGCTCGGCTACCGCCGCTACGAGTGGAAATGCGATTCGCTGAATGCGCCGTCGCGCGCCGCGGCCTTGCGACTCGGTTTCCGCTACGAGGGGCTGTTCCGCCAGGCGACGATCACCCGCGGGCGCAACCGCGACACCGCCTGGTTCTCGGTCATCGACAGCGAATGGCCGGCGTTGAAGGCGGCGTTCGAAGCCTGGCTCGACCCGGCGAATTTCGACGAAGCTGGCTTGCAGCGCCGCGCACTCGCCAGCTTCCGCGCCGGCGCTGGGTCATGCTGCTGATCCCCTGCCCGTGGTGCGGGCCGCGCGACGAGATCGAGTTCCGCTACGGCGGCGAGGCGCATATCGCCCGGCCGGCCGATCCCGACGCGCAGGACGACGCGGCCTGGGCCGACTACCTCTACATGCGCGCCAACCCGAAAGGCACCCTCGCCGAGCGCTGGGTCCACGCGCATGGCTGCCGGCGCTGGTTCAACCTGCTGCGCGACACCACCTCGCACAAGATCCTCGCCGCCTACCGCATCGGCGACTCGCCGCCGCGCCGCGGCGCTGCGCAGTGATGCAGCCGTTTCGGCTGCCGCGCGGCGGCGCGATCGATCGCGGCCGGGTGCTCAATTTTCGGTTCGACGGACGCCCTTACCAAGGCCACCCCGGCGATACGCTGGCCTCGGCCCTGCTCGCCAATGGCGTGCGGCTGGTCGCGCGTAGCTTCAAGTACCATCGCCCGCGCGGCATCCTCGCTCTCGGGCCGGAGGACCCGTCGGCCCTGGTACAGCTCGAAACCGGGGCGGCGACCGAGCCGAACCGCCGCCCCGGCGAAATCGCGTTGTATGAGGGCCTTCAGGCGGCGAGCCAGCACGCCTGGCCGAGCCTCGGCTTCGACCTCGGCGCG
>DATEKP010000011.1:0-3145 GCA_035277405.1 Allostellaceae bacterium
CTCGGCGCCGCCGCCTTGTCCGGGGCGGCGGCGCTCCGTATGATCGCGCCATGATGGCGGCGAACCGGCCGGCATTCGGGCGATGAGCGGCCCCGATCCCGCGCGCGGCCCCTCGGTGCGCGGCGTCCCCGACGGCGACAACCGCGAGCGCATGATCTGCGCCGAATGCGGCTTTGTGCTGTACGACAACCCGAAGATCGTCGTCGGCTCCGTCGCGCGCTGGGGCGAGCGCATCCTGCTGTGCCGGCGCGCGATAAACCCGCGGCGCGGCTATTGGACTCTGCCGGCCGGCTATCTCGAACTGGGCGAGGCGACCAGCGCCGGCGCCGAGCGCGAGGCATGGGAAGAGGCGCAGGCCCGCATCGCGATCGAGAGCCTGTTGGCGATCTACGACATCCCGCGCATCAGCCAGGTGCAGCTGATCTACCGCGCCAGGCTGATCGACGAGCGGGTTGCGGCCGGCCCGGAAAGCCTCGAAGTCGCGCTGTTCGGCTGGGACGAGATCCCGTGGGACGAGATCGCCTTTCCGTCGGTGGGCTGGGCGCTCCACCACGAGCGCGAGGCGCAGCGATCGGGCGATTTCACGACCCGCTTCGCGCCGCCGGCCGACCGCGCCGCGCCGCAGCGGGAATAGCGGCGCGTCACCCCTCTCCCGCCGTGCGGGAGAGGGATCAGTCGTCCAATCCCACCAGGCTGCGGACGTAGGCACGCGCCTCGAACGGGCGCAAATCCTCGGCGCCCTCGCCGATCCCGATCAGGTGGATCGGGATGCCGTACTTCTCGGCCAACGAGACGAGCACGCCGCCCTTGGCGGTGCCGTCGAGCTTGGTCATCGCGATGCCGGTGACGCCGACCATCTCGCGGAATATTTCCGCCTGCTGATGCGCGTTCTGCCCGACCGTCGCGTCGAGCACGAGCAGCACGGCGTGCGGCGCGCTTTCGTCGACCTTTTTCAGGACGCGCACGATCTTGCGAAGTTCGGCCATCAGGTCGGCCTTGTTGTGCAGCCGCCCGGCGGTGTCGATCAGTAGCACGTCGGCGCCGTCGCGCCGCGCCTCTAGGAAGGCGTCGTAGGCGAGGCCTGCGGCGTCGGACCCGCTCGGGCGGGTGATGACCGGGCACCCTGCGCGCTCGCCCCACACCTGCAACTGCTCGATCGCGGCGGCGCGGAACGTGTCGCCGGCGGCGATCACGACGCTCTTGCCTTCGTCGCGATATTGCTTCGCCAACTTGCCGATCGTCGTCGTCTTGCCGCTGCCGTTGACGCCGATGACGAGGATCGCGAACGGCTTCTTGTCGGGGTCGAGGCGCAGCGGCTTCTGCACCCATTCGATCAGCTTGATGACCTCCTCGGCCAGCGCCGCGCGCACTTCTTCGGGCGCGACTTCCTGGTTGAAGCGGGTGCCGCGCAGCGCCTCGACCACCTGATGCGCGACGCCGGTCCCCATGTCGCTGGCGATCAGCAGGTCTTCCAGCTCGTCGAGCGCCGCGTCGTCGAGCCGGCGGCGCAGAAAGATCGCGTTGATCCCCTCGTTGAGCCGCGTCGAGCTGCGCGACAGCCCGGCCCGCAGCCGCCCGAACCAGCCGCCGCGCGCCTCCGCCTGCGGCTCGGTCACAGGCGGCGGCGGCTCCGGCAACGGCTTCGGCGGCGCCTCGACCGCGGCGGCGTCCTCCGTCGGCGGCAGATCCGCATCGGCATCGACAGCACCCTCGCCCGGTACGCCGCGCCGCCAGAACCTCATGGTACGGGCACTCCCACCAGATGGCGCTCTCCGGCCGCTTCTATCCGCATGCGCCGGATCGATCCGGACGGCAGCTCATCGCCCATTCTGACTTCGGCGTAGGATGCCGCGCGCCCGATGCCGGGCCGCTCGATCAGCACGTCGCTGACCGTGCCGACGCGCGCCGCGAGGTTGGCACGCAATTGCGCGGCCCCGGCGGCGCGCAGCCGCGCCGCGCGCTCGCGCACCAGTGCCGGGGCGATTGGCGGCATCCGCGCCGCCGGGGTGCCGGGGCGCGCGCTGTACGGAAAGACGTGCAGGAAGGCGATGCCGCATTCCTCGACCAGATCGAGGCTGCGGCGGAACATGTCCTCGCTCTCGGTCGGGAAGCCGGCGATCAAGTCGGCGCCGATCGCGACCTCGGGCCGCAGTGCGCGAGCGCGGCGCACGGTGGCGATCGCCGCGGCGCGGCTGTGCCGCCGCTTCATGCGCTTCAGGATCAGATCGTCGCCGGCCTGCAGCGAGAGATGCAGATGCGGCATCAGCCGCGGCTCGTCGGCGAAGAGGCGCCACAGCGCATGGTCGATTTCGCTCGGATCGAGCGAGGAGAGGCGCAAACGGCGCAGCTCGGGCACCTCGGCGAGCAGGCCGCGCGCCACCTCTCCCAGCGTCGGGCCGCCCGGCAGGTCGCCGCCATAGGCCGTCAGATCGACCCCGGTCAGCACGATCTCGCGGCAGCCGGCGGCAACCAGCGTCCGCGCCTGCGCGACGATCGCCTCCGGCGTCACCGAGCGGCTCGGCCCGCGCGCATAGGGGATGATGCAGAACGTGCAGCGATGGTCGCAGCCCTGCTGCACCTGCAGATAGGCGCGGGCGCGCATGCCCTCACCCGCCCCCGGGCTGCGCCCGGCGGCACCCTCTCCCGCGGTGCGGGAGAGGGGTTTATCTTCCCTCTCCCGCAGTGCGGGAGAGGGGGAACCGCTTGCCTTGGCGAGCGGTGGGTGAGGGTCTGCCCGATAGCTCGCGGCCCGCAGCTTTGCCTGATTGTCGAGCACGCGATCGACCCCGTCGAGCGCGGCGTAGCGCGCGGGCGCCAGGGTCGCGGCGCAGCCGGTGACGATAATGCGCGCGTCGGGCCGCTCGCGCCGCGCCCGGCGGATCGCCTGGCGCGCCTGGCGCTCGGCCTCGGCGGTGACGGCGCAGGTATTGACGATGACCGCGTCGGCGAGGCCCGCATCGGCGGCGGCGCGGCCGATCAGCTCGCTCTCGAAGGAATTGAGCCGGCAGCCGAAGGTGACGATCTGGACGTCCTGCACGCGGATCACCGGCCGATCAGCGCGGCATCGAAGCTGCCCTCGAAGGCGTGCGCCGCCGGCCCCGCCATCGTCACATGCCCGTCCTCGCGCCAGCCGATGTCGAGTTCG
>DATEKP010000012.1:0-6417 GCA_035277405.1 Allostellaceae bacterium
CCGTCTTCCTGTGCGGCGAGGCGGCCTCGACGATCACCGGCGCTGCATTGTCGATTGACGGCGGCTGGGTCGCGCAATAGCGCGCACCACCCGGAGCCGTCCTTCCCGCGCAGGCGGGAATCCAGGGGCGAGCGACGGGGGGGTTGCCCCGGGACCCCCGCGTTCGCGGGGCGACGGAACGTGATCGCATCTGAGCTGATCAGGCTCTTAATAATAAAAACTCAGCCCCTTGGCGGGCATGACCCGGCCACCCAATTCTTGTTGTCCGACGGTAAGACGTGGATGCCCGGAATCAAGTCCGGGCACGGGATTTGGGCAGGCGTCGGTATTACTCCGCGGCCTCCTCGGCGCCGCGGCGCTCCTCGATATCGACGTAGAGATTGGCCAGGGCTTCGCCGGCCAACTCCTTCGTCAGCTTCGGTACGTATTTGAAGGATTTGCAGGTCTCCAGCACGTGGTCGCAGATGAAGCGCGGCTGGTAATAGGCCAGCCCGAACGGCACCAGCATTTCCACAACATGGTCGAAGACGTCGTCGTCGAAGGTCAGGCCGCGGCCCTTCGCCACCGCGTCGAAAATCTGGCGGTATTCCTCGCGCGTCGGCTCGAATAATTTGATCTTGTATTGGATGCGGCGCAGAAAGGCGGGGTCCATCAGGTCGCCCGGCTGCAAATTTGTCGAAAAGATCAGCAAGACGTCGAACGGCAGGGTAAAGCTGGCGCCGGTATTCAGCTTCATAAAGTCGATCTGGTTCTCCATCGGCACGATCCAGCGGTTCAAGAGATCGTTCGGCGGGAATTTCTGCCGGCCGAAATCGTCGATCAGCATCATGCCGTTAAGCGCCTTGACGTGGAGCGGCGCATCGTAGAACCGCGCCTCGTGGTTCCACTGCAGGTCGAGCATCTCCATCGTCATCTCGCCGCCGGTCATCACCACCGGGCGGGCGCAGGCGACCCAGCGCTGATCGACCGTCTCGCGCTGCAAGCCGAGGCCGGCCGCCGCCGGCGCCGTGGCTTCCTGGTGCAACGGCCGGTGGATCTGCGGGTCGTAGACCTTGATGATCTGGCCCGCCACTTCGACCGCGTAGGGGATGTAAACAACATCCTTGAAGAGGCCGGCGATGCGGGTGGACAGCGTCGTCTTGCCGTTTCCAGGCGGGCCGTAGAGCAGCACGCTGCGCCCGGCGTTGATCGCCGGCAACAGGCGGCGGAACATGTATTGCGGCACGACCAGGCCCGAGAAGCCGCCGCGCAATGTCTCCTCGTCCATCATCTCGTTGGTGATGCGCTGCTTCTCGACCTGCTCGCGGTACCCGGCGAGCGACACCGGCGCCGGCCCCATATAGACGTTCTGGTCGAGCGCCTCGCGCGCCGCGGTGCGGCCCGACTCGGTCAGCGCGTAATGGGTGGAGAGGGCGAGATCGCTGGTCGCGCCGGTGGCGCCGAGCAGGCGCTGGTGGATCGCATCCTCGACCAGCTGCTGCAATACGCGTCGCGGCAGTTTCATGCGTTCGGCGAGCTGCAGGATCGTCTCGCAGGCCTCGACGTGCATGAACTTGATCATCAGGTAGAGCAGGTTGCGCTCGGTGATGCCGGTGTCGGCGACGGAGGAGGGGATCGCCGGCGCGCTGTTGACGACGGCGGCGATCTGGTCGGCGGTCACGAGGCCCATCGCGATCAGGTTTTCGCCGAGCCTGCCACCCTCCCGGGTCTGACGCTCGAGCGCGGCCTCGATGTCGGCGTGGGTCACGAGCCCGCGCGCGATCAGCATGTCGCCTAGCTGCATCTCCGGATTTCCCTTGCGAAGGTGCTGACGTTAACTTTCTCAACTTAACATTTACAAAACCCTAACCGGAGGCCGGGCCGCGGCAGCTCCCTGGCAGAGATTGCTTCGTCGCTCCGCTCCTCGCAATGACAACTGCCGCGCCGTCATTGCGAGCGAAGCGAAGCAACCTCGTCCCAAGCAGCGCGGGGTCTGCGATGTCGGCTACTTCACTGCCGAGAAACTGGTCGGCTGCAGGAACGAGTTGACGACCTTGGCGACGATCGGGCCGTTCCGTTCGGTCTCGGCGCGCGCGGCGTGCCATTCGGGATCGGCCTGGAAGGCGTTCCATTTCTTCTCGCGATCGGCCAGCGAGTCGAATTTCAGCAGGTAATACAGCGCCTGGTTCGACTCGCCGACCAGCACGGTCCAGAACCCGGCCTGCTCGATGCCGAAGCGCTGCCATATCTTCAGCGTGATCGTGTCGAAGCGCTTCAACAGATCGGGCAGGCGCCCCGGCACGCAATGATAGACGCGCAGCTCGTAGATCATGGATTCCTCCTTATTTCACCGCAGAGAACGCGGTGGGGGCCAGGAACTGGTTGGTGATCGAAGCGACGATCTGGCCGTTCTTCTCGGTTTCGGCGCGGGCCGCGAGCCATTCCGGGTCGGCGCCGAACTTGGCCATCTTGGCTTCGCGCTCGGCGAGCGACTCCCATTTGAGAAAATACGTCAGGTCCTGGTTCGACTCGCCGACCAGCGTTGTCCAGAAGCCGGCCTGGTGGATCGCGTGCTTCTCCCACAGTTTCAACGTGATCGTGTCGAACCGCCGGATCAGGTCCGGCAGGCGCCCGGGGACGCAGTGATAGACGCGCAGCTCGTAGATCATCGGGGTCTCCCGCGGAGGTCGGAGGCGCTGTAGCATGCGGCCCCTCGCAAGGCGCGGCAAGCGGAGATGACAGCGAGAACGCGGCCGTTCCTCTTTATCGCGACGCTGTGGCTCGCGCTGGCCGGCATCGCCGGGCCGGGTGCGGCGCAACCGGCGGCGGACGAGACCCGACCGCTGCTGGCCTTCGCCGAGACCGTCGGATTGCGCGACGTGGTGGGCTTTGCCGCTGCGGTGCTCAGCCTGCGCGAGATCGGCCGGCTGCCACCACGCTACGCCGCGAAGGAGGAGGCGCGGGCGCATGGCTGGCGGGGCGGCGGGCTGTGCGGAGCATGGCCCGGTCACGTCATCGGCGGCGACGTGTTTCACAATTTCGCCGGCCGGCTGCCGGCGGCACCGGCGCGGCGCTACCGCGAGGCCGATCTCGACGCCGACTGCCGCAGCCGCGGGCCGAAGCGCCTCGTCTACTCGAATGACGGCCTCATCTACGTCACGATCGACCACTACAAGAGCTATATCAGCGTGCCTTGAGGGTTGGCTTCGCCGCGACCACGTGACGCAAATGAAGAAATGCGTACTCGACGGCTCGCGCCTCGCCGGCGCCGCCGAAATCTATCGAGAGCTCGCCGAAGCCTTCGGATTCCCCGAATATTTCGGCGACAATCCCGATGCTTTGTGGGATGCGCTCGGCGATTACCGCGGCCAGCCGGTGACCGTGATCTGGCGCCATGCCGCGCGCTCCGCGCATCAGTTCGGCCCGCGCTTCGCCGAGATCGTCGCGGTATTGCAGCGCGCCGCCGCCGAGGGGACGCTGACGCTGGAACTCGCGTGAACAGCGCAATGCCTGCGGCGCGGCCTACGGCTTGCGGCTGACGAAAATCTCGGTCGTCGCCGGGTCGGGAATCGCGTCGCTCGGGGTCAGCCCGCTCTCGAACGGGATGTTGAAGCGGGTGAAGGCATCGATCAGGATCGCCGCCGCCTCGGGCGGCCCGCTGCCGCCGCGCACGTAGAGGCGCAGCCCCATTGCCGGCGCCTCGCCGAAGATCGTCGTCGCCTCCGGGCCGAGCGCCTCCCAGCCGGCGGTGCGCAGCAGGTTGGCGATCTGGGTGGCGTAGGCAAAGGCCTCGACATCGTCGGGCGCGCACGAAACGACGACCCGATGGCTGCCCTTCTCGCGCAGCTCGCTGGCCAGCTTTGCTGCGGTCTCGCCGGGAATCGCGCGATGGCGGGCCGCAGCGCGCAAATCGCTGAGCCGGTTTTCGAGATCGGCGATCCGCGCGTTCTGCGCTTCCACCCGCGCCTGCAGACGGCTCTCCGACCCGCGGCGTTGCGCGGCCGCGTCGCGCAGCGCGGCACGGTCCGCCCGAAGCTGCCACACGCTCGCGCCGAGCGTCAGCGCAGCGCCGACCAGCACCGTCGCCAGCCAGTATTTCCGGGCCGGCCGCGCCGGCTGCGCCGCCGTTGCGACGAGCGCCAACGCCGCCATTGCCCCGACCGCCGCGGCCGGCAGCCACCACCACCCCGCCAGGCTCGATGAGATCATCTGGCCCGACGTCGCTCAGCCCTCGTCGGGGGTGTTGCGCTCGAGCTCGGCGAGCCACACCGCCGCGTGCGCATCCGACGGGGCGCGCCAGTCGCCGCGCGGCGACAGCGAGCCGCCCGAGGAGATCTTCGGCCCGTTCGGCACCGCTGAGCGCTTGAACTGGCTCTGCTCGAAGAAGCGCTTCAGGAACACCCGCAGCCAGCCCTTGATCTCGGGCAATGTATAGGCGCGGCGCGCGGCCTCCGGGGTGTTGGCCGGCCATGACCCTTGCCCGGCATCGTGCCAGGCATGCCAGGCGAGATAGGCGATCTTCGATGGCGCGAACCCGTAACGCGTCGCGTAGAAGAGGTTGAAATCCTGCAACGCGTAGGGGCCGACGATGCTCTCGGTCGATTGGATCGCGCCGTCGGCCCCCGGCGGCACCAGCTCGGGCGAAATCTCGGTGGCGAGGATATCGCCGAGCACGGCGGCGGTTTCCTCGCTGACGTCGCCGCTTGCCGCGACAAAGCGGATCAGGTGCTGGATCAGCGTCTTGGCGACCGAGGCGTTGGGGTTGTAATGCGACATCTGATCGCCGACCCCGTAGGTGCACCAGCCGAGCGCCAGTTCCGACAGATCGCCAGTGCCGACGACCAGCGCGCGGTTGTGGTTGGCGAGGCGGAACAGGTAGTCGGTGCGCAGCCCGGCCTGCACGTTCTCGAACGTCACGTCGTAGAGCGCCTCGCCGGTCGCCGCAGCATGGCCGATATCGCCGAGCATCTGGTTGGCGGCCGGGCGGATGTCGATCTCCGCGCCGCTGACGCCGAGCGCGCGGATCAGCCGCCAGGCGTTCGCCTTGGTCGCATCGCTGGTGGCGAAGCCGGGCAGAGTGTAGGCGAGCACATTGCCGCGCGGCAGGCGGAGCCGGTCCATGACGCGCGCGGAGACGATCAGCGCCTGCGTCGAATCGAGGCCGCCGGAGACGCCGATCACCAGCTTGTCGAGCCCGGTCGCCGCGAGCCGCTGGGCCAGCCCCTGGACCTGGATGTTGTAGGCCTCGTAACAGTTCTCGCCCAGCGTCGCCGGGTCGGCCGGCACGAACGGGAATCGCTCGACATTGCGGCGCAGCTCCAGCTGCGCTTTTGGCGCGGCAAAATCGAAGGCGACGCGGCGGAATGGCGGGGCGCCGGCGAGCAATTGCCGCGCGCTGTCGCCGAACGTGTTGGCGCGCATGCGCTCCTGGCGGATGCGGCCGAGATCGACATCGGCCACCGCCATTTCGGCCTGGGCCGAAAAGCGCTCGGTCTCGGCGAGGCCTTCGCCCAGCTCGAAAATTCCGGCCTGGCCGTCCCAGGCGAGATCGGTCGTCGATTCGCCGGCACCGGCGGCGGAATAGGCGTAGGCGGCGAGGCAGCGGGCCGATTGCGAGGCGCATAAGAGGCGCCGCATCTGCGCCTTGCCGATCACGATGTTGCTGGCCGACAGGTTGAGCAGCACCTCGGCCCCGGCCGCGGCGCCCATCGCGCTCGGCGGCTGCGGCACCCACAAATCCTCGCAGACCTCGACATGGAAGGTGAAGCCCGCCTCGCCTCGCGCCGCGAACAGCAGATCGATCCCGAACGGCGCCTCCTGCCCAGCCAACGCGAGCGTGGCGCCGCGCACGCCCTCGCCCGACGTAAAGTGGCGCCGCTCGTAGAACTCGCGATAGTTCGGCAGAAACACCTTCGGCACGATTCCGAGCAGCCGGCCGCGATGGATCGTGACGCCGCAGTTGTAGAGCCGCCCGTCGGCGCGCAGCGGCGCCCCGACGACGATTACCGGCATCAGCTTTTTGCTGGCTGCAATCAGCCGCTCGATCTGCGCCAGAACGGCGTCGAGCAGCGCATCCTGAAACAGCAGGTCGTCGATTGCGTAGGCCGACAGGCACAGCTCGGGAAACACCATCAGCCCAACCCCGGCCTTATCGGCGGCCTGGATCAGCGCCAGCGCCTCCTCGCCGTTCTTCGCCGGATCGGCAACCGCGACCGGCGGCACGCATGCCGCGACGCGCACGAAGCCGTGACGGTAGGGATTGAAGAAGACGGACATCCGGTGCCTGCGGCCCGCGTGAACCAAATCAAGATATGCTCAACTTGAGCATTTAATCAATCAGTGCTGATCACCGACACTCCGAGCCGCACGGCCGCATCGCGCAACGCGCTATCTTTGGTCGCGAGCGGCACGCCGAGCCGCATCGCAAGCTCCAGATAA
>DATEKP010000013.1:0-2921 GCA_035277405.1 Allostellaceae bacterium
ATGCGCGCGAGGATTTTCCCGAACGCGACGACAAGAACTGGCTCGTCCATACGCTCGCCTGGCGCGGCGAAGACGGCAGGGTGCGGCTCGGCTCGCGCCCGGTCCATTTGAACCCACTGTCGAACGAGGTCCGGCCCTTCCCGCCCGGCGAGCGGGTTTACTAGCAGCCTGTCGGACTGACGAGGTCCGAGGGATTTGACCGGATTGAATATGGCCATGAAGCGCGCATGATTGGCACGAGCCTTTTGAGGGAGCGGTTGACCGCGGCTGGTCAGGCGGCGGCGAGGGCGAACATCCGCTTCACGTTCCAGGCCAGGGTGACCAGATTCCACTCGCCTTTGGCCTTGTCGAGGCCGCGCAGCAGAAATTGCCGGAAGCCCATGACGGTTTTGATGATGCCGAACACCGGTTCCGGCGTCTGCTTTCGCAGAGCGTAGGTTTGTCGGCCTTCGGGCGAGGCCAGGCGATGCACCATGGCCTGCACCGGCGTCGGGTCGGGCGGCGCCGGCGGGGCGGCGGCGAAGCGGTCTTTCCAGGATCGATGGTGGCGCTCGCGTCCGAGCGCGATCAGCGGCGCGATCCCGGCCGCGGCGCAGGCGGTCACGTTGGCGGCGCTGAAATAACCGCTGTCGGCCAAGAGGGTCTCGGGTTTGCCCAGCGCTTGCGGAAGGCGGGTGAGCCGCGCCAGCATCGGCGCGATCTGCTCCTTGTCGTTGGTCGCCTGGACCACGTCATTGGCCACCACCAGGAGGCTGCCGCCGGCCACCGTCGCCTGAGCGTTGTAGCACTGCTCGAAGCCGCCACCGGCAACCGGCATGATGCGCGAGTCCTCGTCGGTCAAATTGACCTGGTCCGTCGAGCCGGGGCCTGCCGCCGGAGGCTGCGGCGGCCGTCCGCCCGGCTTCTTGCCGGTGGTCTGGGCTCTCTCCTCGCGCGCCTTGATCTTCGCTTCGTACTCGGCCTGTTCGCGCGCGCGGCGCGCCGTCGCCCGCGCCGCGATCTTCGCCTTGGCCTCGGCCAAGCGCGCCACGCGGTCCTCGCGCCGGGCCAGCTCTTGCGGGATCGACATGCCGTCCGGTACCTCCGCCTGGTCGGCCGCCGCCGCCAGCGCCAGCAACTCGGCGACCTCGCCCTTCAGCTGAGCTTCGATCTTGCCGGCGTGTTCATAGGACAGCGCGTTGTGCCGGCTGGCATTGGCGTGGATTTTGGTGCCGTCCAGCGCCACCGTCCCCAGTTTGAGCAGCCCGCTCTCCCGCGCCAGCAGCAGCGCCTGGACAAACAGTCCCTCAATCTCCTTGAGAAAGCGGCTGCGGAAGGTGGCGATCGTGTCATGGTCCGGATGGTCGTTCGCCGCGATAAAGCGGAACGCCACCGAATCGTGGGTGGCCTGCTCGATCCGGCGGCTTGAAAATACCCGCGTCGCGTAGCCGTAAACCAAAAGTCCCAACAGCACACTGGGGTGATACGACGCCGACCCCGAACCCCGGTACGCCCCGACCAACGCCCTCAGGTCGAGCTGTTCAATCACCTCCACCACAAACCGCGCCAAATGCCGCTGCGGCAGCCACTCGTCCACCGACGGCGGTAGCAGAAACAAGCTCTGGCGATCAACCGGCCGAAAGTTGCTCATCGCGTGCCCACCGTACCTGGTGGTTATATTTATCCATGTTACCATATTCTGTGGGCATTCACCTCAACTCCGACAGGCTGCTAGAGAGGCGTTATCATCTCAAGCTCGAATTTTGTCTCGCGACCCGCTGCCCCGGCGGAAAGCCGGACCCGCGTGCCACCGCTCGCCCCATAGCGTCTACAGCTCATCGCTGATGGGATCATCAGACTAATTCTTTTGGAACAACGCGCGGCAGCGCCGCTCGGCCTCTTCGACCGAGGCGAAGAAATCGTCGCCGAGGTCGAGCGCGCAGCTGGGGCGGGAAGTTTCGAACCGCACAGCGTGCTGGCGGGCGATATCGGCGAGGCGGCTGGCGACCTCGGCGCGGCCGGTAAAGAGCACACCCTCGACGCCGGCGCGCATCGCCGCGAGCGCGGCGCCGGCACTTTCGCCGCAATCCAGGAACGATGACGGCTGTGCCGCTGGAACGGCTTCGCGCGCGGCCGCGACGAGTGCGGCAAACCAGCCGGGGCCGGCATAGCCGCCGGCATCGGGTGCGCTGATCAGCACTACCGGCCGGCCTGCCTGCGCCGCGGCTGTGAGCGCTCCGACCGCATGGGCGAGCGTGTGAACGACGATGACCGGGCCCTCGATCATGGCCCGGCAGATACCGCGCTAGACGCGGCCACGCATTCTCTTTCGACTTCTCGGCCCGATCCGAAGCAACCGCCACGGCACTCGGCTATGCTCCGGCCATGCGGCACGCCGCCTCCTTGCAGAACCGCCCGCAACCTGCCGCGACCCTGATCCTGGTCTTCGGCCTCGTCGCCAATCTGCTGCCGCTTTTGACCTATGCGACGACGTTGCGCGAGATCGCGCTCTCCTGGGGCCTCAGCGCCGGTCAATCGGGCTGGATCGGCGGGATCTATTTCGCCGGTTATGCCGTGGCGGTGCCGGTGATGGGAAGTGCCGGCGACCGCTTCGACGGCCGCCGGCTTTATCTCGCGAGCGCCCTGCTCGGCGCCGCTGCCAGTTTCGCGTTTGCGATCTGGGCGCACGGGTTTTTGCTGGCGATGGCGTTGCGCTTTCTCGGCGGCATCGCATTCGCCGGCGTCCATATGCCGGGTCTCAAGCTGTTGACCGACCGGGTGGCGCCGAGCCGCCAGGCGCGCGCGGCCGCCCTCTACAGCTCGTGCTACGCCGTCGGCGGCGCGGGCTCGCTGCTGATCGCCGGGCTGGCGGACGCCGCCTTCGGCTGGCGCGCGGCTTTTGTCGCCGGCGGGGTCGGGCCGCTTCTGGCGGCTGGCGGTCT
>DATEKP010000014.1:0-3902 GCA_035277405.1 Allostellaceae bacterium
GACCCAGTCCGCGCCCCGATTCTATGGGCAGCGCGTCGCATTGACGCGGGCGGGAGCGGCGGCTACGAAGCACGCCCCGCGGCCCGCGAGCGGCCGCATTCCCTGCTTAAGGACAGCGCCGATGAAGCCGACGCGGCGCCCGGCCAATCCGTGCTTTTCCTCCGGACCCTGCGCCAAGCGGCCGGGCTGGTCGCCCGACGCGCTCGCCGGCGCGCTGCTCGGGCGCTCGCACCGCTCGGCGCCCGGCAAGGCGCGGCTCGTCGAAGTGATCGAGCGCTCGCGCGCGATCCTTGAGATGCCGGCCGATTACCGGCTCGGCATCGTGCCGGCCTCCGATACCGGCGCGGTCGAGATCGCGCTGTGGTCGCTGCTCGGCGCCCGCGGCGTCGATCTGTTGTCGTGGGAGAGTTTCGGCGAGGGCTGGGTGACCGATGTCACGAAGCAGCTGAAGCTCCCCGATGTGCGGCTGCTGCAGGCACCCTACGGCCGGCTGCCCGACCTCGCTTCGGTCGACCCGGCGCGCGATGCGGTATTCGTGTGGAACGGCACGACCGCCGGCGTGCGCCTGCCGGACGGCGATTGGATCGCCGACGACCGCGAGGGATTGACGATCTGCGACGCGACCTCGGCGGCGTTTGCGATGCGCCTGCCGTGGAGGAAGCTCGATGTCGTCACCTGGTCGTGGCAGAAGGCGCTGGGCGGCGAGGCGGCGCACGGCATGCTGGCCTTGTCGCCGCGCGCCGTGGAGCGCCTCGAAAGCTACGTGCCGCCGTGGCCGTTGCCGAAGCTGTTTCGCCTGACCTCGGGCGGCAAGCTGATCGAGGGCATCTTCCGCGGCGAGACGATCAACACGCCGTCGATGCTGTGCGTCGAGGACGCGCTCGACTCGCTGAGATGGGCCGAGGAGGTCGGCGGCCTCGACGGGCTGGTCGCGCGCGCCGAGGGCAATCTCGCCGCGGTGGCCGCCTGGGTCGAGGGCTCGTCGTGGCTGCGCTTTCTGGCCGAGGAACCGAACACGCGCTCGTGCACGTCGATCCAGCTGTCGATCGTCGATCCATGGTTCCTCGGCCTGTCGCCCGAAGCGCGGTTCGACACGGTGCGGGCGATGACGGCGCGGCTCGAAGCCGAAGGCGCCGGCTACGACCTCGCCAGCCACCGCGCCTCGCCGCCGGGAATCCGCATCTGGGCCGGCGCGACCGTCGAGCAGAGCGATGTCGAGGCATTGTTGCCGTGGCTCGACTGGGCCTGGGAGCAGCAGCGCGA
Organism: Allostellaceae bacterium; assembly: GCA_035277405.1. GTDB lineage: Bacteria > Pseudomonadota > Alphaproteobacteria > ATCC43930 > CGMCC-115725 > DATARH01. The sequence continues at coordinate 1,264 of DATEKP010000014.1, forward strand.
CGCCGCCAAAGCCGCTTAACCTAAAGCTTTATCGCAGAGGACGCAGAGGCTTCGCGGAGATCGCAAAGCGTGATGGCAATCCTCTGCGTGCTCGGCGAGGCCTTTGCGACCTCTGCGTTAAAGCTTGCAGTTGTTCGGAGCGCCGAATGCCGAAGGTGTTGATCGCCGACGAATTGAGTCCGCGGGCGGTCGAGATATTCCAGCAGCGTGGTGTCGCCGCCGAGGTCGCGACCGGCCTTAAGCCCGACGAGCTGCGCCGCCGGATCGCCGGGTTGGACGGGCTGGCGGTGCGCTCGGCGACCAAGGTCACGGCCGAATTGCTGGCGGCCGCCGACGCGCTGAAGGTGGTCGGGCGCGCCGGCATCGGGGTCGACAACATCGATGTGGCGGCGGCGACCGCGCGCGGCGTCGTCGTGATGAACACGCCGCACGGCAACGCGATCACCGCTGCCGAGCACACGCTGGCGATGATGTTCGCGCTGGCGCGCCAGATCCCGGCCGCCGACCGCTCGACCCGGGCCGGAAAGTGGGAGAAGTCGCGCTTCATGGGCGTCGAGCTCTACGGGAAGACGCTCGGCATTATCGGCTGCGGCAATATCGGCGCGATCGTCGCCGAGCGGGCGCAGGGGCTGAAGATGCGGGTCGTCGCCTACGATCCGTTCCTGTCGCCCGAGCGCGCCATCGAACTCGGCGTCGAGCGGGTCAAGTTCGATGAGCTGCTGGCGCGCGCCGACTTCATCACCTTGCATACGCCGCTCAACGACACGACGCGCGGCATCATCGACGCTGCTGCGATCGCTCGCATGAAACCGGGCGTGCGCCTTGTCAACTGCGCCCGCGGCGGGCTGATCGTCGAAGCCGACCTCGCCGCCGCGCTCGCCGAGGGGCGCATCGCGGGCGCGGCAATCGACGTGTTCGTGGACGAGCCCGCGCGAGACAACCCGCTGTTCGGACATGACAATCTCGTCGCGACGTCGCATCTCGGCGCCGCCACGGGCGAGGCGCAGGAGAACGTCGCGGTGCAGATCGCCGAGCAGATGGCCGATTTCCTGCTGACCGGCGCGGTCGCGAATGCCGTCAACATGCCTGCGCTGTCGGCGGAGGAGGCGGCCAGACTGCGGCCCTATCTCGTTCTCGCCGAGCAGCTCGGCAGCTTCGCCGGGCAGCTGACCGAGACCGGCATCCGCGCCGTAGCGATCGAGTATCAGGGCGCCGTCGCCGAGCTCACCATCGCGCCGCTGACCGCGACCGCGCTGAGCGCGCTGCTGGCGCCGCAGCTGGCCGCCGTCAACGTGGTCAACGCGCCGCTCCTGTGCCGTCAGCGCGACATCCGGGTCAGCGAAACGCGCGGCGAGAACGCGGGTGACTACCAGAATCTGATGCGCGTCACGGTGACCACAGAGCGTCGCCGGCGCAGCGTCGCCGGCACCGTGTTCGCCGGCAACAAGCCGCGCGTCGTCGATGTCGAGGGCATCCCGCTCGAAGCCGAGCTCGGCCGTCACGTCCTGTTTGTGCGCAACCGCGACAAGCCCGGCTTTATCGGTGCGCTCGGCCAGACGCTGGCGGCGTCCAATGTCAACATCGCCACTTTCCACCTCGGGCGCACCGCACCGGGCGAGGACGCGATCCTGCTCACCGAGGTCGATCAGCCGCTGAGCGCGACGCTGCTCGACGCCGTGCGCCGCCTGCCCAACGTGCTCCAGGCCAAGGCGCTGCGGTTCTGAATGGATTTAAGGGCCTGTCGGAGCCGGCGGCGGCGAAGCAATCTCGTGCAGCATAGATGTTGGGGGTCGAGATTGCTTCGCTTCGCGCGCAATGACATCTCTTGGCCGCCAGAAATGCGAAACCCCGGCCGGGGGGTGGCCGGGGTTTCGGGTCCCGTGTTTCAGGTACGGGATGTACCGTCGCGGTGGGGGAACAGACGGTAGCGGCCCATTGTGGGCCAAATCGACCGAAAGTGCAATGGGCTTCGGGGTATTAGCGGAAACGGTTTCGCCGTGAGCAGGCCGCTTTCCGCGTGGCCTTGCCGCTCCCCTGGTGCACAATGAGGGCCATGAACGACGCGCCGCATCCTGCGCTGCTTCCGGCCGGGTTCTACGACCTGCTGCCGCCCGAGGCCGAGATCGAGGCCGCCGTGACGGGGCGCATGATGGAGGTGCTGGCCGCGCACGGCTACGAGCGGGTCAAGCCGCCCCTCGTCGAGTTCGAGGAGACCCTCCTCTCGGGCGCCGGCGCGGCGATGGCCAGCGACACGTTCCGCACGATGGACCCGGCCTCGCACCGTATGATCGGCGTGCGTGCCGACATGACGCCGCAGGTCGCCCGCATTGCTGCGACGAGGCTGGCGCACAAGCCGAGGCCGCTCCGGCTCAGCTATGCCGGCCAGGTGCTGCGGGTCAAAGGCTCGCAGATGCGGCCCGAGCGGCAGGTCGGGCAGGTCGGCGCCGAATTGATCGGTGCCGCCGGCGGCGCCGCCGATGTCGAGGCGATCGCGGTGGCCGGCGAGGCGCTGGCCGCGGCTGGCGTGCCCTACCTGTCAGTCGATCTTACCTTGCCGACGCTGGTGCCGGCGATCGCCGAGGCTTATGGCGTCGCCGGCAACCAGGCGGCCCTGCGCGCGGCGCTCGACCGCAAGGATG
>DATEKP010000015.1:0-4704 GCA_035277405.1 Allostellaceae bacterium
CGCAACTGCCGCGACGACGGGCGCGGCCACCGGGGCCGCCGGCGTCGCATGAGGCGCCGCCGCCAGCATCGCGAAGCCCTGGTCGAGCAGCGACGCCATCTGCTCGTCGCGCCTGCGCCAGGTGCGGCCGCCCATGATCACGCCGATCAGGCGATGGCCGTTGCGCACCGCAGAAGCCGCCAGATTGAAGCCGGAGGCGTTGATGAAGCCGGTCTTGATGCCGTCGGCGCCCTGATACCAGTCGAGGAGGTGATTGTGGCTGTGCACGATCTCGCCGCGAAAGTCGAATTCGCGGGTCGCGAAATAGCGGTATTCGCGGGGAAACTGATGGTAGAGCGCGAGCGCCAAACGAGCGATGTCGCGCGCGGTCGTGCGCTGATCGGGATCGGGAAGGCCGGAGGCATTCTGGTAATAGGTGTGATCCATGCCGAGCTGTTGCGCCTTCCAGCTCATGTAGCGCGCGAAATTCTCCTCGCTGCCGGCCAGTCCCTCGGCCAGCACGGTCGCCGCGTCGTTGGCCGATTTGGTGACGACGCCGAGGATCAGGTCATGCACCGACACCGAATCGCCCGGTTCCAGACCGAGCTTGCTCGGCGCCCGGCTCGCCGCATGCTCGGAGACGGCGAAGCGCTGATCGAGCGTGATCTTGCCCTGGTTGAGGGCCTCGAACGTCAGGTAAAGGGTCATCATCTTGGTCAGCGAGGCCGGGTAGGTCGCCGTGTCGGCGTTCTGCTCGCCCAGCACCTGACCGGTCTCGGCGTCGAGCACGATCCAAGAGAAGACCGGGGCATAGGCGGCATGGCCGCCCGCAACATGCCGATGCCGCGCCGCGGCCGGCCCTGTCGCCGCCGTCACCGCGAGCGCCGCGACGAGGCAGATCGCCCCTATTCGGCCGAGCACGCGCATCAGCACCCGGCGGGCGCAGCAACCCCCTTCCCGCTTCGACATCTCCACTCGCACGCTAAACCCCACCCCCCGATGAACGCGCAACGGCGGCGCCGCTCCCCATCCACCGCGTTCAGGGTAAAAAAAACGCGAAGGCGTGTCAAAGACGTGCCGGGTCGCCGATCATCATCCGGGGCGGTGGAATGGCGTCGATGACCCGTTCAGGATCGTCAGCGCCGTCTCCTGACCGCTCGCCAGCGCCGCCTCGACCGTGCCCATGTCCGGTCCGGCGTAGAGCGCCTCGCCCGCAAAGAACACCCGGTCGCCGCTCGGCTGCTTGAGCACCGACAACGCCTCGCGCGTCCTCGGCGTGGCGTAGGAATAGGCGCCGCGCGCGAACGCATCGTTGCCCCAGTTGACCGCGCGCGCCGCGACGAGGTTCGACCCGATGCGGTCGCGCGGCAGGTCGAAGATGTCGGCGAGCGAGGCGAGGCCCATGGCGACGAGCTCGGCCTCGGTCAGCGCCGACACGCGGTCGGCTTTCGGGCCGGCGTACCAGCCGGTCAGCACCGGATCGGCGGCCGGATGCTGGGTCCACCACGTCGGGACCGTTGCGTTCGACAGCAGGAACGACAAGTCCGCGAGATCGCGGCTCCCGATCTCGGCCCACCATTTCGTTCCGAACCGGATGAGGATTTTGACGACATTGCCGAAGCCGATATCGGCCGCGGCCGCTGCGCGCTCGCGCGGCCCGGCCGGCAGCGCGATTTCGGAGAGCAGCGGCAGCGGCACGGCGAGGATCGCGGCATCGGCCGCGACGCTGCCGCCATCACGGCGATGTGCCGCGATCCCGGCGCCCGCCTCGGCGATCCCGGCGACCGCCGCGCCGAAATGGATCGCGGCGCCGCATCGGCGGCATTCGGCCGCGAGATACGCGATCAGCGCGCCATATCCGCCGGCGATCCGGCCGTGCTCGCCATCGTCGCGGGCCAGCCATTCCTCGCGCAGCGCGAGCGTGCTGAAGCGCTGCGGGTCGGCCGCATCGTAGCCTTCCACGGTGCGGATCACCGAGCGCCGCAATTCGTCGTACTGCCGCCCGGCGAAGTGCTGCTCCAGGAAATCTGCGACCGGCAGGTCGGCCTCTACGCTGCGCAGCGCCAGGTAGAACCGTTCGGCGTATGGCATCGCGTCGTCGGCCGGCGCCAATCTGCCGGTTCGCTTGCTCCAGCGAGCGCCGCCGCGCGGCGACAGCGACAGCCCCGCCTCGCGCATCAACGCGCGCGTCACCGCGGCGGCGCCGTGCACGAATTCGGCGCCGCCCTCCGCGGGGTAGCCGAATTCCTCGGCCGGCAGCGGATAGATGCGCCCGCCGCACCGGTTGCGCGCTTCCAGAACCGTGACCCGCCTGCCGGCGCGCGCCAGGTCGCGCGCCGCCATCAGCCCGGCGGCGCCGGCGCCGACGATCACGACATGACTGCGCTGCGGCGACGCCATCGCGCCGGGACCAAGCGGCCGAATCTCAGGGAATCTGCGTGCCTTCGGCGGCCACGACCGTTTGCACGGCCGGCCGCGCCAGCATGCGGCGGCGATGCTCGATGACGCGGGGCAGCCGGGCGGTCTCGACCCCGTCGCCCTCGATCCAGGACGCGATCGTGAACAGGTAGGGGTCGCAGATCGTGTACCGATCGCCCATCACCCACGGACCCCGCAACAGCTTCGTTTCGATCAGCTCGAAGCATTCGGTCACGGTTTGCGGCACCTTCCGCGTCATTGCTTCGATCGCGGCGGGATCATCGGCCCATCGGGCGCCTCGCCTGCCATGCGCGTGCGCGACGTGCACGGTCGCGCACAGGTAGCTGTTGAATTCCTGCACCCGCGCCAGGGCGAACGGATCGCCGAGCGGCGCGAGCTCGGCCTCGGGAAAACGCTGCGCGACAAAGCACAGCAGTGCAGGCGTTTCGGTCAGCGTGCCGGCTTCGGTGACCAGCGCCGGAACCCGCCCTTTCGGGTTGACCGCGAGGTATTCGGGGCTCCTCTGAGCCTGTGCGCGGAAATCGAGCGGCACGGCCTCGTAGTCTGCGCCGGCTTCTTCGAGCGCGATGTGCGTCGCCAGCGCACAGGTGCCGGTCGCGTAATAGAGCCTCAGCATGACTTTCGTCCTTCAATCGGCCGAAGCCGGATAGTGCCGCATCGCGACCGGCGGGAGAAGACAACCGATCGGGATTACACGAGGATGGCTGCGTTGCGCTAATCTCTCGCTTCGCCCGGCGGCCGACGAGGAGGCAAACGCGGATGCTTGAAACCCGACAGCTCCACCCGACCCTCGCCCGCGAAGTGGTCGGCCTCAGCCTCTGGGAGCCGCTGGCCGACGAGACCGTCGCGCAACTGCACGCGCTTTACGCGCAATACGGCGTGCTGGTGTTTCGCCGCCAGGCGCTGAGCGAAGCCGAGCTCGCGGCGTTCTGCGGGCGCTTCGGGCCGCTCGAACGCACCGTGCGCGGCGACTGGGCCTCGCCCGCGACGCCCGAGGTGACGGTTGTCTCAAACCTGAGGGACGGGCTGGGGCGGCCGATCGGCGGGCTCGGCGACGGCGAATTGCAGTGGCACTCCGACCAGTCCTACATGCTCGACCCGGCGACCGGCGCGGCGCTTTACGCGCTCGAATTGCCGCCCGAAGGCGGCGAGACCTTCTGGGTCGATCTGCGCGCGGCCTATGCCGGCCTGCCGCGCGCGCTGCGCAGCCAGGTCGCCGGGAAGCGCGGGATTTTCGACTATGCGAAGCGGCTCTCCGGCTATGGCCGCGACACGGATCGGCAGATTTCCGCAGAGGCGCAACGCCTGACGCCGGCGGTGACGCACGCGCTGGTGCGCGCGCACCCGGAGACCGGCGACCGTTCCCTCTACCTCGATTCGACGACGACCATCGGCATCGACTACATGGACACGGCCTCCAGCCTCGCGCTGCTCGACGAACTTTACGAGAGCGCGACGCGCGACGCGTTCGTTTACGCGCACCAGTGGCAGGTCGGCGACCTGGTGCTGTGGGACAACGGCTTTACGATGCACCGCCGCACCCCGTTCGATCCCGCGGCAAGACGCCTGATGAAACGGATGACGATGCGGCTCGACCGGCATCGCCACGTGCTGCCGGACGGCAAGCCTGCTCAATCCGAGGTCGGAATGCCGATCTGATCGGAGGCCCCTCCGCGCCTTCAGGTCCGCGACGCGTCGGTTCCTTCCCGCAGCATCGCCGCGACCTGGTCGATCATGCGGATGCGCGCGTACATTTTCATCGCCTTGTCGAGGCTGTAGGCGTGGGCGGCCGTGTCGCCGCTCCAGCAGCATTCGCGCACGACGATGCAGGCGAAATCCATGTTGAAGGCTTCGCGCACGCTGGTCTCGACGCCGCGGTTGGTGGCGCCGCCGCCGATGATGATCGTGTCGCGGCGCAGCATGCGCAGCAGCTCGGCGACGCCCGTCCCGTAAAAGGCGCTCGGCCGGCGCTTCAGAAACACGTAATCCTCCGGGCGCGGCGCGATCTCGTCGGGAAAGCCGGAATCCGCCGTGCCCTCGACCGCGTTGGTGAGCGGCGGGCTGCCGGTCTCCGCCGAAAGATCGGTCGGCAGCATGACGACATCGGCGCCGTCGGCGCGGCTGACCGGTGTCGTGTAGATGACCGGCAGGCCCGCTTGCCGCGCGATGGCGATGATCCGCACCCAGGCATCGAGCACCGGGCGCATCGCCGCCCGTCTGGCCGGTTCCGCCGGCGTCAGCGCCCGCCGGCAAACATCATAGGCGATGAGCGCCGTCCGGCGCCGA
>DATEKP010000016.1:0-2845 GCA_035277405.1 Allostellaceae bacterium
CCGCCTACGCGGCCGCGGTCACCCATGTCCTCTCGACGCTCGCGCCACGGCGCTAAGCCCTCTCCCGCAATGCGGGAGAGGGTGGCGGTCGCGTCAGCGACCGTCGGGTGAAGGCCAGCGCGGGCGCGCGGAATTTGCCCCCTCACCCCAACCCTCTCCCCGGTTGGGGAGAGGGGGCGCTTGGTTGCCGATGCGACCGCGTGCCGCAATGAGTTAGCGCCGCAGCGGCCGGCCCCCGCATTGTCGCCTCGCCGGGCTTTGGTGTAGGGTCCGGCCGATTGGCTGCTGCCGTGCCAGCGGCAGGATCGGGCCGCGGCGCGGCGCCAGCCGCGCGGCGCGCAATCAGGACCGCCAGTTCGGCACTCCCCGATCCGCTCCGCGGCTCGTTGCGGCGCTGCGCCCTGGGGCGCGGCCGATCGCGAGCCCTCCATCGCCGGGGGGCGTCCTCGCCGAGAAGGGGCAGCAGGGACATGGTGCGGTTGACGAAGCGGATTTGGCGGGGAACGTGCTGCGCGGCAGCGCGATCGGTCGGCCGATCGGCACTTGCGATGGCCGGGCTGATGGCGTCGGCGACTCTCGCGGGTGCGGCACAGCCTTACGACTGGGAGCTTGGATTTCAACCGTCGGCGACGCCGGTGCATGATCGCATGACGGCGTTTCACCACGAGCTCCTGATCATCATCACGCTGATCACGGTGTTCGTGCTGGGGCTGCTGCTCTACGTGATGGTGCGCTTCCACCACAGCCGCAACCCGAAGCCGACGCAGATCACGCACAATGCCGTCGTCGAGATCACATGGACAGTGGTGCCGGTGATCATCCTGCTGGCGATCTTCTTTCCGTCGATCGGGCTGATGTACTACATGGATCGGGTGCCGAAGGCCGACATGACGATCAAGGCCACCGGCAACCAGTGGTTCTGGAATTACGCGTATGCCGACCAGAAGATCGCGTTCGACAGCAACATCGTCGATGCCAAGGATTTGAAGGCGGGCCAGCCGCGCTTGCTCACGGTCGATAACCCGCTCGTCGTGCCGGTCGGGGCGACCGTGCGGGTGCAGGTCACCGGCGTCGCCGGCGGCGTCATCCACAGCTGGTTCATCCCGTCGTTCGGCGTGCAGGAATACGCCGTGCCGGGCCGCCTCAACGAGACCTGGTTCCGGGTTGAAAAGCCCGGCACCTATTACGGCGAATGCAACCAGATCTGCGGCATCAACCATTCGCGCATGCCGATCGAGGTGCAGGCGCTCTCCAAGCCCGATTTCGACAAGTGGCTGACTGGCGCCAAGACGAAGTTCGCGTCCAACCCCCCGGACGACAACGCGATCGTCGCCGCCGCGGCGGCCGCCTCCCGCCCGCACGCGGCCGGCAACTGAAGAGGTTTCGCGATGGCTTACCACGACACCGCCGACGCCGCGCATGCCGGCCACGATCACCGGCCGGGCTTCATTCCCCGCTGGCTGTTCTCGACCAATCACAAGGACATCGGCACGCTCTATCTGTGCTTCGCGATCTTCGCCGCCGTCATCGCCGGCGGGCTGTCGGTGCTGATGCGCGCGCAGCTGATGTATCCCGACAACCACCTGATCCCGAACGAACAGCTCTACAACGTGATCATCACCGCGCACGGTCTGATCATGGTATTTTTCGTCGTCATGCCGGCAACCTTCGGCGGGTTTGGCAACTGGTTCGTGCCATTGATGATCGGCGCGCCCGACATGGCCTTCCCGCGCATGAACAACGTCAGCTTCTGGCTTTTGGTGCCGGCCTTCCTGCTGCTGGTCCTGTCCACCCAGTTCGGCGCCGGCGAGGGGGTCAACGGCGCCGGCGCCGGGGTAGGCTGGACGCTTTACGTGCCGCTGTCGGCGGCCCAGCCGTCCGGGCACCCCGGCCCGTCGATCGACATGGTGATCTTCTCGCTGCACCTGGCCGGCGCCTCGTCGATCATGAGTTCGATCAACTTCATCACGACGATTTTCAACATGCGCGCGCCGGGCATGACCCTGCACCGCATGCCGCTGTTCGTGTGGTCGATCCTCGTCACAGCCTTCTTGCTGCTGCTAGCCCTGCCGGTACTCGCAGGCGCGATCACGATGCTCTTAACCGATCGCAATTTCGGCACGACGTTTTTCGATCCGGCCGGCGGCGGCGACCCGCTCTTGTTCCTGCATCTGTTCTGGTTCTTCGGCCACCCCGAAGTCTACATCATGATCCTGCCGGCTTTCGGCATGGTGTCGCAGATCGTCTCGACCTTCTCGAAAAAGCCGGTGTTCGGCTATCTCGGCATGGCCTACGCGATGGTCGCGATCGGCGGGATCGGCTTTGTCGTGTGGGCGCACCACATGTTCACGACCGGCATCTCGGTCGATACCCGCGCCTATTTCACCGCCGCGACGATGGTCATCGCGGTGCCGACCGGCGTCAAAATCTTCTCGTGGATCGCCACGATGTGGGGCGGCTCGATCGAGTTCAAGACGCCGCTGCTGTGGGCGATCGGTTTCATCTTCCTGTTCACGATCGGCGGCGTGACCGGCGTCGTCCTGGCCAATGCCGGCGTCGATTTTGCGCTGCACAACACCTATTACGTCGTCGCCCACTTCCATTATGTGCTGTCGTTGGGCGCGGTGTTCGGCCTCTTCGCCGGATTTTATTACTGGATCGGCAAGATGTCCGGCTATCAGTATAACGAGACCTTCGGCAAGATCCATTTCTGGACCACGTTCATCGGCGTCAACCTGACTTTCTTCCCGCAGCATTTCCTTGGGCTGGCCGGCATGCCGCGGCGCATCTCCGACTATCCCGACGCATTCGCCGGGTGGAACTTCGTGTCGTCGATCGGCGCCTT
>DATEKP010000017.1:0-7661 GCA_035277405.1 Allostellaceae bacterium
CAAACACCACCAGCGCAACCGCCGGCAACCATCGTCGCCAAAAAATCGCCATGACCGGCAACCACTCCGCCCGCATCGGCGCCGGCAATCTACACCCCGCCGCCGCCGATGTCGCCGTCCGCCGCTGCGCCCGTCACAGCCCCGACCCCGACAACACCGTGCCGCCGATCTCGCCGAGGTTTTTGAACACGACGCTGAACATCACCGATACGCCCGGCGTCACATCGCCGTTGCGGATGCCGGATTGCGTCAGAGAGGCGATGAACGCCATGCATTCGTCCTGATAGATCGCCGACAGATTGGCGTACAGGCTGGTGCTGTTCGACTGGGGCACCGCGACGCCGTTGATCAGGTTGCTCGAATTGGTCAGATTGATGGTCTCGCTGCCGAGCAGCGACCAGTAGCGCGTCAGCTTGGTGGTGACGCTGACCGCCAGCTGTTCGCGCTTGCCGAACAGGATGCTCTGGCCGGTCGTCGGAACGGTCACGACATCGCTTTGCCGCTGCGGCGGTATCAAGAGATAGTTGACGCCAAGCCGCAGATTGGCCGGGCCGGCGCTCGCCCCGATCTCCTGAGTACGGTTGCTGAGGCTGCTCTTGTCGAGGCGAAAGCGGTAAATCAGGTCGAGATAGGAGTTCGGCTGCAGCACGATGCGGCCGACGACGTCGGACAGGCGCTCCGCCGCACCTGAGGATGGCGGCAGGAACGGATTGGGCTGGGCACGATAGCTCTGCCCGATCAGCATGTGGTAGCTGCCGCCCCGCTTGTCGTAGAGGCCGAGCTTCATGCCGTAATCGACGCGCTGCCCGGTATCCAGCACGTCGTAGCCGGCGAGCCGGTCCGGCCGAAACAAGTCGGAATCGCGGAACTCGAAATTGAGGCTGTCTTCGTCCGGGATGCGGCGACTGTTGCCGCCGGCCGGGCCGGCGTAAATCCCGGCGATCGGCTCGATGATCGCCGTCATCTGTTTGCCGCGATGGGCGAGCGGATAGCTCCAGGTCAAGCCGAGCTGCGGAAAGACGCGTCCGGTAATAAAATCGCGGCCGACCGGGTCCAGCGCCGGCATGCCGTTCTGCGAAAAAAACGCGCTCGGCAGGTCGGGGTTGGATTTGGCGCTGAGGTCGCCGACCGAATAGCCGTCGCCGCGCACGCTCGCGCTGAATTTGTATTGACCGCCGATGCCGTCGCGGAATGTGCGGTCCCATTCGCTGCCGAGCGACACGCGACGCGTTTGCGTGCCGACTTCGCGGACGATGTTGAGCAGGTTGGCGTTGAGCTTCCAGGTGCCGCCGAAGCGGTCGGGCTCGCTGAGCCAGGTGCGATTGACCACCGGCAGCACGATCGGCTGGGTCGCATCGCCGAGCCCCGGCACCAGCGGCTGGAACAGATAGGCATTGACATCGGTCGCGGCACGCGGCTCGAAGCCTTCGAGATAGGCCCGGGTGATCATCGCATTGAGCAGCGGGTTGCCGAACCCGAAGCGCAGCAGGTAGGTCTGGTCGGACACGCGCTGCAGCTGGAACCCGGTGCGGTAGGTCTCGTCGAGGTCCCACACCCCCGACGCGTTGACGTGGCCGCGCCATTGGCTGCCGGTATTGGTATCGTTGCCTGCGCCGGTGTTGCTGAAGTTGACGCTGCCGATGGCGTCGAGGATGCCGTTGCCGAAGCGCTGCCGGTATTGCCCGGCGAGCAATTCGCCGGCGCGGCTGGTGAAGCGCGGCGTCAGCGTCAGGTCCTTGTCCTGGTCGAGGACGATGAAATACGGCACCGCGATATGGAACCCGACCGTGTTCGAGTTGCCGAAGCTCGGCATCAGGAAACCGGTCGCGCGCTTGACCGACGGCTCGGGCTCGGACAGGTACGGCGTGTATAGGATCGGCCAGCCGTCGACCTCGAGGGTCGCGTCGCGGAATTCGATGCGCTTCATCTCCTTGTCGTCGCTGATCTGGCGCGCCTTGAACTGCCAGGCCGGCGGCGCGCTCGGGTCGTCCTTGCACAAATCGCATGGGGAATAGACGCCGCGCGCCAGTTCGAGACGGTTGCCGTTGATCCGCCGCGCCGCGGTGCCGGCGAGCCGCGAGCGGTCGGCGAGCAGCATGCGCACGTTCTGCACGAACGCATTATTCATCTGGTCGCGCAGTTCCATGAAGTCGCCGAACACGACCTCGCCGGTCGGCATCAGCAGGCTCACATGGCCCGAGGCGGTGATCGTGTCGGTGCGCTGGTTGTAAGTCACCGTGTCGGCCAGCAGCACCTCGCCGCCTTGGGAAATCTCGACATGCCCCCTGGCGACCGTCAGCGCGAGCTGGTCGTCGTATTGCACCTCGTCGGCCTGGAACACGATCGGCGCGTGCTTGTCGGCGGCGCCGCGCCCGCCGATCGCGAGTTCGCCGTGGCTCGGGGCGGAGCCCAGCAGCAGCACAACGAGCGCCCCCAGCAGCGCGAGCCGGATGCGCCGCAGCGGCCGGGTTGGTTGGGACACGCCTGTCATCCGCGGTGGCAAGCCTGAATGGAACCGCGCCGTCGGTCGATTGCAGTCGGCACCTTCCTAGCGCGCGAAAGGCGTGCCGTCATCCGTCTTCAAGGTGCAGCAACATCGAGGCGCCGAAAATCGTGCTGGCGCCAGCCGGAGTCCAGGCGGCGAGCAGCACCGGAATCTTGCCCGACAAACCCAGCGCGAACACGATGTCCGACAGGAAATAGAGCAGGAAACCCGCGGCGACGCCGCTGACGAACACGATGACGGCGCCGCCGCGCCGCTGCATGCGCAGGCTGAACGTCGCCGCCACCAGCACCATCGCGCAGAACAGAAAGGGCCGCGCCAGCAGGATGTTGAGGCGCAGACGATGGCGCTGCGCGGAAAAGCCCGATTCCTCGAGCAGCCGGATGAACCCGGGCAGCTGCCACAGCGACATCGAATCGGGAGAGGCGAGGCCCTCCTCGATTTTGCCGGCGGTCAGCTTGGTCGCGAGCCGCAATTGGCCGATTGCCTGCGGCGCGCTGCCAGGGGCAAAGCGGCGGCCCCCGTCAACGACCCAGAAACCGTCGTCGAGCCGCGCCGCGCTGGCCTCCACCCGCGACGTCAGCTCGTTGTGCCGATTGAGAAAGAATAGGCTGACGTTGGTCAGCGCCAATTGCGGCGATGCGAGCCGCTCGCCGTGCATGATGACCTGCCCGCCTTGCGCGTCGCTCTGGCGCAGCCACAGCCCGGCATTGGACAGGCTCAGCGGATCGCCGCCGGTACGCAGGATACGGTTGTCGAGCGCCTCGTATCCGGATTCCATCGTCGCGGCGATCGGGTTGAACAGCGCCACCGCGAATATCCCGATCAACATCGCCACCAGCAAGGCGGGGGTCAGGAACCCCCAGACCGAAATGCCGGCGGCGCGCGCGACGACCAGTTCGTTGCTGCGGGTAAGCCGCCAGAACGCCAGCATCGTGCCGAACAGGATCGCGAACGGCATGACCTCCTGGGCGGTCTGCGGCGCCTTCAACACGGTCATTTCCAGCAGCACGCCCCAGGTCGCTTGCGGGCGCGTGCCGGCGCGGCGCAGCAGTTCGATGTAGTCGAGCAGAAAGCTGACGCTGACCATCGCGCCGAATACGCCGCACACCCACGTGAAGAACTGGCGGGCTATGTAAGCCGAGAGTGTACGCGCCAGTTGCACCGACCCCCCGCCTCCGCTCGCCGCCTACTGCAGGGCCGCGGCCGGCCGCCGCCAGCCCGGCTTGATCCCGCCAAGCCGCAGCGTCCCAAACCCCAGCCCGAACGGCAACAGGTTGATCAGGTACATCAGCGGGATCGTCGTCGGGTACCTCGCCGCCAGGCTGCGGACCGCGAGGTCGAGCGCTTGAAAGACAAAGGCGCAGCCGACCGCCAGCAATACCCGGCGCAGCTGGCCGCGCCGATTCAGTTCGCCCGGCAGCAAGCAGGCGAGCGGGATCATCACGAAGCTGAGGACCGACAGCGGCACGATCAAGCGCTGATGGCCTTCGACCAGAAAGCTCGTGCGCATGGCCGGGTCAAGGCCCGCCGGGGGCGCGAACAACTCGGGCAGAAACCGCTCCTGGGCGTCGCGGAAGCGCACCTCGGGGGCGTCGCGCAGCATGTCGAGATCGAGCGTGTAGCGGTCGAAGGTCAGCACCGACAGCTTGCCGCTCGCCCGCTCGTAACGCTGGCGGCTGCCGTTCACCATGACGATGCGCGAGCCTTGCGCGGTATCGACGAAAGCACCGCGCTCGGCAAGGATCGTTACCGGGTTCTGGCTGTCGCGGTCGTCGTTGATCAACAGGCCGGTGACCTCGCCGCGTTCATCGCGGCCTGTGACATAGATCGTCAGCTTGTCCGCGATCGTCGTGAACGCGCCTTCCTGCACCAGGGCCGCCACGAAGCGGTTGCGGATCTCGAACTGCAGGTCCTTGAACTCGCGGTTGGAGGCCGGCAGGAAATAGGCCGATAGGCTGAGCAGCACGACAAAGGCGATGCCGGCCAGCACGAAAATCGGGCGGGCCAACTGCAGCGGGCCTAATCCCGAAGCACGCATCACCACGAGCTCGCTCTCCGCCGTCAGCCGGTTGAGCACGAACAGCACGGCGATGAACGCGCCGATCGGCAGCACGATGTCGAGAAACCGCGGCAGGATTAACAGCGCGAGATACAAAAACAACTCGATCGACAGCCCGCGATTGACGATCAGGTCAATCAGGCGCAGCGACTGCGCGAGCCACACCGCAGCGCTGAGCGCCGCGGTGACGAACATCATCATGCTGAAGCATTGCCGCAGGATGTAGCGGTCGAGGCTCGTCATCGGCGGCGGATCATAGGGTTGCGTCCGGCGCCCCGCCACCGCTTTCGCGCGGAGCGCCGCGCGGCCATTGACTCGGGCCACGCCCCCGGTCTATCGCGCCGGCTTGCTCTGCCGCGCGCCGGAGTGCCGTCATGAAGATCAGCTTCGCCGAGTTCGCACCGCCAGCGTCGGGCGCCGTCGTTGTCGGCGTCTGGGAGGAGCGGGTACTGACCGCGCCGGCGCGACGGCTCGACGAGGCGACCGGCGGCGCGATTGGGCGCGCGGTCGCCGCCGCACCGCGCTTTCACGGCAGGAAGAGCGAGCTTCTCGCCATCGTCGGCCCGCCCAACCTGGCGCTCGGCCGCATCATCGCCGCCGGCCTCGGCAAGCCCGAGGCGCTCGACGCGCGATTATTGCAGGACCTCGGCGGCAATCTCGTCGCGCATCTGAACGCGGCGGGGGAGAGCGAGGCGATGTTCGCGGTCGATCTCGGCGACGACGCACCGCTGCGGGCAGACATGGCGGCGGCCGAGCTGGCGTTCGGAGCGGCGCTGCGCGCCTACCGCTTCGACAAATACCGCACCACGCAAAAGCCCGAACAGAAGCCCTCGTTGACGGCGATCACGGTCGCGGCGATAGAGCCGAGCGCCGCCAAGGCGGCCTACCGGGCATTGGGTGCGGCGGCCGAGGCCGTCGCGTTCACCCGCGATCTCGTCTCCGAGCCGGCCAACGCGCTCTATCCCGAGACCCTGGCGGAACAGGCTGAGACGCTGGCGAAATTCGGGGTCGCGGTCGAGGTGTTCGACGAGGCGCGGCTGCGCGAGCTCGGCATGGGGGCGCTGCTCGGGGTCGCTCAGGGCAGCGTCCGGCCGCCGCGCGTCGTCGTCATGGAATACAACGGCGGGCTGCCTGGCGCCGCGCCGCTCGCCTTTCTCGGCAAGGGCGTCACGTTCGACACCGGCGGCATCTCGATCAAACCGGCCGCCGGCATGGGGGAGATGAAATGGGACATGGCCGGCGCCGGCGTTGTGATCGGCCTCTTGCGCCTGCTCGCGGCGCGCCATGCCAAGGTCAACGCGGTCGGCGTCGTCGGGCTGGTCGAGAACATGCCGTCGGGTACGGCGCAACGGCCGGGCGATATCGTGCGCTCGCTGTCGGGCCAGACAATCGAGGTACTGAACACCGACGCCGAGGGCCGGCTCGTCCTCGCCGACATCCTGTGGTACTGCCAGGAGCGCTTCAAGCCGCGGCTGATGGTCGACCTCGCGACCCTGACCGGCGCCGTCGTCGTCGCGCTCGGCAACGTGCACGCCGGCCTGTTCGCCAACGATGAGGAACTTGCCGAGCGGCTGATCGCCGCCGGCAACGCGGTCGGCGAAAAGCTGTGGCGGCTGCCGCTCGCCGACGCCTACGACCGCGCGATCGACAGCGACGCCGCCGATGTCAAGAACATCGCCGGCGACCGCGGCGCCGGCAGCGTCGTCGCGGCGCAATTCCTGCAACGCTTCGTCAACAAGGTGCCGTGGGCGCATCTCGACATCGCCGGCGTCGCCTGGTCGAAAAAGGACGCGCCGACCGTGCCGAAAGGCGCCACCGCCTTCGGCGTCCGCCTGCTCGACCGCTTCGTCGCCGCGCATTACGAGAAGGGCTGAGCGCAATCGCAGTCACCCCCGCGCAAGCGGCGCGAAAGCCGGGACCCACTTATCAACGATCTGCGCGGCGGCCCACTGGGTCCCGGCGTTCGCCGGGACGACAATTTGAGCGAATGAACCTCTGGTTCAGGGCACTCGCTAGAAATCAGCCGTGGAAATCCTCGGCGCGCAATTCGATCGGGATGCCGTGGGGGGTGCGTTCGGCGGCGTGCTCCCAGGCATCGCGGTAGCGCGCGAGGCCGGGCGGGTCGGCGATGCCGCGCTCGGCGACGAGGCGTTCGAGCGCGGCGAGCCAGTGCCGGTAATAGGTGTCGCCGCGGTCGGGGTCGCCCGCCGCCTGAGCGCGCTTGATCTCGGCCGCCAGCGCCGCCGCCCATTCGGGCCAGGTGAAGAGGCCGCGGCGGTAGAGCGCCAGGGTCATCGCGAAGGCCTGCGCCTCCCACGGCTCGCGAAAGACCGGCCCGCCCGTATCGCGCGGCAGGCTCGGCACCGCCGCCGCCAGCGTCTCGAGGTCGGCGTCGCTCACGCCGGTTCCAGGTACGGCTCGAACGCCTCGATCGACACGCGGACCGTCGGGTCGGCCGCCTCTCCCCATAATTCAGTCGCCGGGAACACGACCGTGTAGAGCCATTGCGGGTTGTCGCCGGCACCGGTCGCGGCGCTGTCGGGGTAGACGTGGCAGCCGCGTACCGCCTCGATCGTGCCGAGCTTGCCGCGGGCATAGCGCGGCAGGCGGGTGTGGGTCTTGGGATTGATGTTGCGGGTGCGCACCGGGTCGCCCTCCTTGAACCTCGCCGGACCGGGCGCCGGCCGTTCGAAACTGCCGCGGGTCATCGTCCGAGGCACATCATCGGCCGTCAGCTTGCGGTTGAGCCGGACGCCGGGTCGCAGCGAGCGGCCGGCGGCGATCTCGTCCTCGCCAACGAGACCGTGGCTGACGACGCGCTTTTCGAGGCCGAGGAACCAGCGCTCGTAATAGGAGGAGGACAGGTAGGTGACGGGCGGCAGGGTTTCGAGCGAGGAGCGGCCGCCGTCGATCGTCCACAGGCGGGTAAAGCCCATCGCCCGCTGCATCGCCAGGACGCGGCCCTCCCAGCGTTCGTGGAACGGCGGCTCGTGCGGCTCGGCGACGACGGGACCGAAACCGTGCATGCCGCCCATGTCATGGATCGTGTTGCTCATCGCTTCACCTCGCGCGGCGTTCTGGCGAGGCCGGTTCCGA
>DATEKP010000018.1:0-2864 GCA_035277405.1 Allostellaceae bacterium
CATGATCGCCAAGGTCGAGACCTGCCTCGACGCGATCGACGGCGGCGCCGAAGGGGCCGTCATTCTCGACGGCCGGGTGCCGCACGCGATCCTCTTGGAGCTGTTCACCGAAGGCGCCGGCACGCTGATCCGCGGCTGAGCGAATGATGCGGAAAGAACTCCGTCACCCCCGCGGAAGCGGGGGTCCAGAGCGACCGCGACGCCTGCGACCCTTGCGCGGGAATGACGAACAAAGGTGACAGTGCATGAGCTACATCACGCGGCGCGAAGGCTGCCCGCTCGGCGCGGTAGAAACCTGGATTTTCGACCTCGACAACACGCTCTACCCGGCCTCGTGCCGTCTGTTCGAGCAGGTCCAGCAGAAGATGAACCAGTTCATCTGCGAGCGCCTGTCATTGTCGCCGGAGGAAGCGGCCGAATTGCGCCGCACCTATTTCCGCCAGCACGGCACGACGTTGCGCGGGCTGATGACGATGGAGGCGATCGACCCGCACGAATTCCTCGCCTTCGTGCACGATATCGACCTCGCCTGCGTGCCGCCCGACCCGGTGCTGGTCGCCGCAATCGGCCGCCTCAACGGGCGCAAGATCGTCCACACCAACGGCTCGGTGCGCCATGCCGAGCGCCTGCTCGATCATCTCGGCCTCAGCGCCGCGTTCTGCGGCATTGTCGATATCGTCGCCGCCGAATTCGACCCGAAGCCGGCGCTGGTCGGCTACCGGCTGCTGCTGCGGCGCCATGCCGTCGCCGCCGCGAGGGCGCTGATGGTCGAGGACATCGCCCGCAACCTGGCGCCGGCCGCCGAGCTCGGCATGACGACGGCATGGATCCGCAACGGCCTCGACTGGGCGGCGGCCGAGGCCGACGCCGATTTCATTCACCATGTCGTCGATGACCTCGCCGGTTTCCTTGCGGCCGCGGCATCGCAGCAAGACGCGCTATGACCGTTGCCGAGACGATCCGCGATAAGCTCGCCGCGCGCTTCGCCCCCCTGCGCCTCGACATCGTCGATGAGTCGCATCGCCATGCCGGCCATGCCGGGGCGCGCCCCGAAGGAGAGACGCATTTCGCCGTGACCATCGTTTCGGCGGCCTTTGCCGGCCTCAGCCGGGTCGCGCGCCAGCGCCTCGTCTACGAAACCCTCGCTGATGAGTTGGCAACGCGGGTCCACGCCCTGGCCCTGACGACACTGGCGCCCGACGAGCGGCCGCGCTGAGGCCGCCGGCCGACTACGGATGTATGCAACCTATACCAAGTACAGTATCATTAATAACAATCATTCATTGTAATCGGTGCGCCGACGCATAGATTCCGGTGCATGGCCTCGGGATCGCCGCGGCGGCCGGACCGCCCCGAAGAACCTGCCGCATCATCGCTGGTTATCCGCAACATCGTTGTCGGCAGCCACCGAACCAGCGTGCGCCTCGAACCGGTCATGTGGGAGGCGCTGCACGAGATCGCCCGGCGTCGCCACATGACGATCCACGATCTGGTGACGGCGGTCGATCGCGAGCGGACCGCGTCGAGCCTGACCGCCGCGATCCGCGTCTATATCGTCGATTTCTACCGCGACGCCGCGTTGCGTGCGGCGGCCGCCCGCTCCGCGCGCCCGACCGCGTAGTCTCCGGCGCGCTCAACGGGCGGCGGCGAGAAACGCCCGCAAATCGGCCAGCGGCGCGTCGCGCATGACGAACGCGTCGCCGATCCGCCGCGGCAGGATCAGCGTGATGCGGCCGTCCTGCACTTTCTTGTCCTTGCCCATGTGCGCGACGAGGCGCCCGGCCGCGCCGTCCGGCAATCCCAGTGCGGCGAGTTCGGTCGGCAGCCCGGCGGCCGCCACATGCCGCCGCACGCGCTCGGCGTCCTGCCCGGCGGCCAGCCCGAGCCGGACCGCGAAATCGAAGGCCAGCACCATGCCGAGCGCCACCGCCTCGCCATGCAGCAGGCGCTCGCCGAACCCGGTCTCGGCCTCCAGCGCGTGGCCGAACGTGTGCCCGAAATTCAGCAGCATGCGCTCGCCGGTCTCGCGCTCGTCGGCGGCGACGATCGCCGCCTTCATACGGCAGCTGACCAGCACGGCGCGGGTCAGCGCCGCCGGCTTCAAGCCGCACACCGCGCCGCTCTCGGCCTCGAGCCAATCGTAAAAACCGGCATCGCGGATCAGCCCGTATTTGACGACCTCCGCATAGCCCGCCAGCACCTCGCGGCGCGGCAGCGTCTGGAGACTGTCAGTGTCGGCAAGCACGAGGCGCGGCTGGTAGAACGCGCCGAGCAGGTTCTTGCCGGCGGCGGTATTGATCGCGGTCTTGCCGCCGACCGAACTGTCGACCTGCGCCAGCAGCGTCGTCGGGATTTGCACGAAATCGATGCCGCGCAGCAGCGTTGCCGCGGCGAAGCCGGCGATGTCGCCGACCACCCCGCCGCCCAGCGCCACCAGCATCGTGCCGCGCTCGATGCCGCCGGCCAGGATGTCTTCGACCAGCCGGCCGAAATGCGCGAGGTCCTTGGTGCCCTCGCCGGACGGCAGCACCGCCTCGCGCACCGCGATGCCTTCTTCGGCGAGGCTCTGCCGCAGCGCCGGCAGATGATGCCGCGCCACCGCCTCGTCGGTGACGACGACGGCCTGGCGCCGCCGCATCAGCGGCGCAATCGCGGCGCCGGCGCGGGCGATCAGGCCCGGACCGACGATAATGTCATAGCTGCGCTCGCCGAGTTCGACGCGCAACCGCTCGTTGCCGGGTGCGCCGTTCGGCAGATTGTTTTTCGCCCTCTCCCCGCTCGCGGGGAGAGGGTCGGGGTGAGGGGCACCGCCGCTCGGACGGTGCGGTGTTCGATCGAGATCAGACGACCCCTCGCGGCGGTCA
>DATEKP010000019.1:0-4696 GCA_035277405.1 Allostellaceae bacterium
AAGAGCACGCTGCGTTTCAGCCCGCGGCAGGACGGCGGCCTCGCCGCAACCTGGGTCTCGACCGACGGAGACACCGCGATGGAAGCGCACCTGAAGCCGATCGACCCCGGCATCCTGTCGGCGCGCGGCGCCAAGGCCTCAGCCCCAGTAACGCCCGCTGCTGCCAACGGCAATGGTGGCAAGGCCGAGGATTAGATTGATCGCGACCAGCGTGCGGATCTGAGTGAGCTGGCGCGCGGCGGCCGCGTGGTCGCGCCGCGCCAGCGCCGCGCGAAAGCGCCGCCACGGCGCGAAATAGACGTGCAGGAACAACAGCATCATCATGATGCCGATACCCTGCATGATCTGGATGTGCAGCCCGATCGCGCGAAACCCGCCGAACACGACGAGGATCATCGCGTAGCCGCTCGCCAGCAGCAGCACGATCGCGGCGAAAATCCAGGCGAAAAAGCGGCCCAGCACGCCGCCCCACAATTCCAGCCGCGGCTCCGCTTCGAGCAGCCGCGCCGTCGCGGGACGCAGCGCGATCAGCGCAAAGAACATGCCGCCGACCCACACCACCGCGGACAGCGCATGCACGATCAGCGCCGCCGTCGCGATCGCCGCGATGCTGCCCATCGTCAGTCCCCGTAGGCCGGGGCGCGGCGGGCCAGCCCGCCATGCAGGTCGAGCATGCGGCCGCGCCAGGCGCGCACCGGATCGTCCGCCGCCAGCACCTCGAACTCGCTGATCGCGCGCGCCCACTGAAAGGCGCCGAACGCGATGTAATCGGCGTAACCGGGAGCGGCGCCGGCGACGAAATCCTGCCGCTCGACGGTGCGGCGCAACGGGTCGAGGCTGGCGCGGAATGCGGGCAGCCGCGCCTCGCGGTCGGCGACCGCTTCCTCCAGGCTCGTGCCGAACCGCTCTTCGCGCGAGCGGCGGAAATAATCGCGGTCCTGCGGCGCCGCGTGCCGCCAGATGTCGAGCACGACCAGGCGGATCAGGCCGATGTGGACGACCGTCTCGGTCCAGTTCTGCACGAACCGGGTCAGCGCCCGGCCCGCGGCACCGCCGAACAGCGGCGGACGGTCGGGGTAGTGTTCCTCGAGATAATCGGCGATCGCGGTCGAATCGTGCACGACGCGGCCGTCATCGACGATGACCGGCACGCGGCCGGCATTCGGCGCGGGCAGGCGGTCTTTTTCGGTGAAACGCCACGGCACGGTGTCGACCGCCAGCCCCTTGTGCGCCAGCGCCATCCGGGCACGCCAGCAGAACGGGCTGAAACGCCGCTCCGGCTCGGCCCCGGCCAAGTCGTACATCGTGATCGCCATCGCACCTCCTTAAGCTTCCCGGCGAGATTGCTTCGTCGCTGTGCTCCTCGCAATGACAACCGGAACACGCGGTCATTGCGAGCGCAGCGAAGCAATCTCGGCGATACCAGGACTACACCACCGCGGCAATGCTGGCGCCGAGGGCGCCGAGAATGACGACGAGCCAGGGCGGCGTCCGCCATAGCGTGAGCAGCAAAAACGCGGCGATCGCCAGCGCGAAATCGGCTGGGCCAAAGATCGCGCTGGTCCATACCGGCCGGTAGAGCGCCGCCAGCAGCAGGCCGACCACCGCCGCGTTGATTCCGAGCAAGGCGGCGCGCACCGCCGGGCGGCCGCGCAGCCCGTCCCAGAACGGCAGGGCGCCGACCAAGAACAGCGGCGACGGCAGGAAGATCGCGACCAGGCACAAGAGACCGCCGATCCAGCCGTTGGGAGCCGGCCCCATCACCGTGCCGAGATAGGCCGAGAACGTGAAGAGCGGCCCCGGCACCGCCTGCGCCGCGCCGTAGCCGGCGAGAAACGAATCGTTCGACACCCAGCCCGGCAGCACGACCGCGGCCTGCAGCAGCGGCAATACGACGTGCCCGCCGCCGAACACCAAGGCGCCCGAGCGGTAGAACGCACTGAACAGCCGGAGCGCCTGCGCCGGGAATGCCGCCGCCAGCACCGGCAGCCCGAACAGCAGGACAAAGAACGCCGCCGCCGCGCCAATCGATAACGCGCGCGGCAGATGGATCGCCAGCGGCGCCGGCGGCGCCGCCGACGCCCGGTGGCGCAGCAGGCCCCAGCCAACGAGGGCGCCGGCGGCAATCCCGCCGATCTGGCCCGCCGCCGTTGGCACCGCCAGCATCAGGATCGCGGCGCCGATCGCGATCGTTGCCCGCTCCCGGTCGGGGCACAGGCTACGCGCCATGCCCCACACCGCGTTGGCGACGACCGCGACCGCGACGATTTTCAGCCCGTGCAGCCAGGCCGCGCCGGACAGGTCGCCGAAGCGGCTGACCCCGTAGCCGAACAGGATCATCGCGATCGCCGACGGCATCGTAAAGCCGAGCCAGGCGGCGAGCGCGCCCGGCAGCCCGGCGCGCACGATGCCGATGCTCATGCCGGTCTGGCTCGATGCCGGCCCCGGCAGGAACTGGCACAGCGCGACGATGTCGGCGAAGGCGTGCTCGTCCAGCCATTTGCGGCGCTCGACGCATTCGGCGCGGAAATAGCCTAGATGCGCGACCGGCCCGCCAAAGCTGGTCAGCCCGAGCCGCAGAAAGACGCGAAAGACTTCCGCCGCGCTGCCGGCCGGTTGCTCGACGGAGCGCCGGCTTCCGGCCGGCAGGCCAGCGGGAGGCCGGTGGTCCTGATAAACCGCCTCTTCGCTCATAATTTCGGTGGCGGCGGCGCGGTGAATTGCGCGAGATCGGCAAGGCCGAGCGCCTGTTCAATGCCGGCGATGCGTTTGACGGCGTCCTCGAAACCGTCATGCCCGAACTGTTCGCGCTCGATGTCCTCGAAGCGATCGGCCATGTCGTCGAGCTGGTCCTGCGTCAGCGCCTCCTTCCAGGCCGGAAACACAACCGTGTCCTCGCGCGCCGTGTGGTTGTGGTACATCAGCGCGAACGTATCGAAGGCGCGCGCCAGCGGCTCGGCCTGGCCCTGCGCGATGGCGCCCTTGCCGGCGATATCGAGGATAAAGCCGGTGATCTCGCGGCCGCGCTCGTGCTGCGCCTTCAATACATCGACCAAGGCCGCGGCCGCCCCGCCCGCCTTGGCGACGGCCGGGAAGATGTGAGCCTCTTCGAGCTTGCGCTCGTGATAATCCTCGCCGAAATCGCGAAAGAGCTGCGCCGCCTGCTGGATCGGCCGGGGATCGACCGCGCCGCTGCCGCGCAGTTTCGGCGCGCTTTCGCTGTAGATGCAAAGCACGCGGCGCAATACCCCGTGCTCGCGCATCAGGTCCTCGACCGCGCCGACGTCCTTCTCGTCGGGCTTCTTGTCCACATCCTTGTCCGGCTGCGGCGGCGTCATCGCGGCACCCGCAGCGCGGGGCGCCGCCAGCAGCCCAAATCCGGCAAACCCGGCACGGACCAGAAAGCGGCGGCTGGCGTATGGGCGAATCATGGCTGGCTCCGGCTGGCGCAACTACCCGCCAACGCGCGCCAGCGCCCGTCCATCCATGTCGTCGTGACCCAGGTGGAGGTGGCGCAGCACGGTCGGCGCGATGTCGACGAGCGAGGTCGGCGTTTGCCGCGGCCCGGGGATGAAGCCGCCGCCCTCGACGATCAGGAACGGCCGCTGCTCGTTTGGGCCGAGGCCGCCATGCTGGCCGAAGCCGACCTTGCTTTCGTTGTCGGCCGGGTCCTGCACGATCGGCGAATAGCCGGAAACGCCGTGCGGGTTGTCGCGCTCTTCGTTGGCGAGGGTCACGGCGATGCGCATCGCCGTGTCGGCTGGCAGCCCGACGCTCGCCAGCTTCTCCCCGGCGAACACCTTGCCGACCCAGTTCTCTGCGGCGAGGAAGCGCGCGGTGCGCGGCACCAGGTCGCCGTCGGGCTGGGCAAAATAGAGGGTGGCGGCGGTGCCGTTGGGGGCGACGACGAGGTCGTGCGATCCCGGCCCTTCCTTCAGCCCGGCTGCCACCAATAAGCCATCGAGGTCGATGGCGTGCGCCACGGTCTCCATGCCATGGTCGGAGCCGGTGATGAACAGGATGTCGTCGCCGGTCGGGTCGAGGCGGCGCACCGTCTCGAACACATGCTTGACGCACTGGTCGGCGCCGGCGATGGCGCGGCGGTGCTGCGGCGAGCCGAGCGGCGAATGGTGGCCGCTGTAGTCGGGCTCCGACAGCCACATGATGGCGAGCGAGGGGGCGCGCTCCTCGACGATCTCGGCGCAGAAGCGCTCGGTCATCGCGCGGTCGCCGTCGAGGCCCTTCTTCAGGGCGGCGCTCGCCGGATCGTCGATCGGCCGCCGGCCGGGGCCATAGCTGCCGGCCGCATGATAGACAAAGCCGTGCCCGTCCGGGTCCTGGAAATATGCGGCGCCGGGCGAGACGTTGGCGCACGAGATCGACACCTCGCCGTGCCAGCGCAGCCGCTCGGCCAGGGTCGGGACATGCAAGGTGCGGCCGGTGGCGCGGCGCATGCGGTCGGGGAAATCGGGGTGGCCGGCCGAGCGGCAGACCAGCCCCTCACCCTCATCGAGCGCCATCGTGTTGCCGAGCAGGCGGTGGCGCGCCGGCAGGCAGCCGGTCGCGATCGACGCGGCGCTGGCCCGGGTGGTCGACGGAAAGACGCTGCGATGCGCACCGAACCAGGCGCCGCGCTCGCGCAATTCAGTCAGAAACGGCGCCTCGTCCGGGGTAATCAGGTCGCGCCGCAGGCTGT
>DATEKP010000020.1:0-2637 GCA_035277405.1 Allostellaceae bacterium
GGTCATCAGGCTGACCATGTCGCCGCCGGTCTCGGCCGCATTGTCCATGACGAGCGCGATGTGCTCGAGAAACCCGGCCAGGGTGTCGAACTCGGCCATCGCGACGACCAGTTCCTTCAGGTTTTCGAGCCGCCCCGGCGCGTCGGGCGAGGTGTCGGCCTGCCACATGCCGGTATAGCCGGATTCGTCGAGCACCTCTTGAGCCAGATCGGTATGCGCGACGCGCTGCGCCGCGGCGCGCCAGCGGTCGAGCGCGGTCAGAAACCCGCCGAGCGCATTGCGCGCGGCGCGCGGCAAGGCATCCCCCGGGATCAGCTCGCGCGCCGCGTCGACGAGCGGCAGCCCTTCGGCCCGCGCCCTCTGGTGCAGCTGCTGCAGGGTGGCGGCGCCGATGCCGCGGCGCGGCGTGTTGAGGATGCGCTCGAAGGCGAGATCGTCGGCCGGCTGGTGCACCAAACGCAGATAGGCGAGCGCGTCGCGGATCTCCTGCCGTTCGTAGAAGCGCGGCCCGCCGATCACCCGGTACGGCACGGCGAGCGCGATGAAGCGCTCCTCGAACTCGCGGGTCTGGAACCCGGCGCGCACCAGGATCGCGATCTCTTTGAGCGCGTGCTTGCGGCGCTGCAGGGCCTCGACCTCGTCGCCGACCCAGCGCGCCTCCTGCTCGGCGTCCCACAAGCCGCGCACGACGACCTTGTCGCCCTCGTCGGCGCGCGTCCACAAGGTCTTACCGAGCCGGCCGCGATTGTGCGCGATGATGCCGGCCGCGGCGGCAAGGATCTCCGGCGTCGAGCGATAGTTTTCCTCCAACCGCACGATCAGCGCGCCCGGGAAATCGCTCTCGAATTTGAGGATGTTGCCGATCTCGGCGCCGCGCCAGGAGTAGATCGACTGGTCGTCGTCGCCGACAACGCACAAATTCTTGTGCTGCTGCGCCAGGAGCCGCAGCCAGAGGTACTGCGCGAGGTTGGTGTCCTGGTACTCGTCGACCAGGATGTAGCGGAAGCGGCGCTGATAGACCGCGAGAATCTCGGGGTGCTCGGCGAACAAGCTCAGGTTGTGCAGCAAAAGGTCGCCGAAATCGACTGCGTTGACGGTCAAGAGGCGCTGCTGGTAGTCGCGGTAGAGTTCCACCGCGCGGCCGTTTGCCCAATCGCCCGCTTCGCCGGCCGGGACCTTGTCGGGGGTAAGGCCGCGATCCTTCCAGCGCTCGACGATACCGAGCAGCACGCGCGCCGGCCAGCGCCGCTCGTCGATATTGGCGGCGGCGATGACCTGCTTTAAGAGGCGCTGCTGGTCGTCGGCATCGAGGATCGTGAAGTTCGCCGCAAGGCCGGCCGCCTCGGCATGCCGCCGCAGGATGCGCGCGGCGAGCGCATGAAACGTGCCGAGCCATACCCCCTCGGCGGCGCGGCCGATCATGGCTTCAAGCCGCTCCTTCATCTCGCGCGCCGCCTTGTTGGTGAAGGTGACGGCCAGGAGCTCGCCGGGATAGGCGCGGCGCTGGGCGAGGATATGGGCGAGCCGCGTCGTCAGGACGCGGGTCTTGCCGGTGCCGGCCCCGGCCAGCACCAGAACGGCGCCATCCACCGCTTCGACGGCGCGGCATTGCGCCTCGTTCAGCTCGGCGAAGCGTGGCGCCGGCACGGCGACATCGGCGGCAGGATCGGTCATGCCGCACATCATATAGCAACTCGGCGCCGGTCGGACACCAGAAGCAGAAACGGTAGTGTCTCAGTTTGAAATCGGATAGCGCTATGCGTCCTTCGAGACGCCTGCCGCGCAGGCTCCTCAGGATGACGATTTTCTTCAATGCCAATAGCAGCTTCACGTCATCCTGAGGAGGGTTCCGGCGGAACGTCGGAAGCCGTCTCGAAGGACGCGAAATGCCGATGCAGCGGCAAACTGAGACACTACCGCTGAAACCGAGGCTGCGTTTCTCACGCTAATGCACCGTGTCGCGAAAGCCACGCTTTCGCCGAAAACTGTGGCAAAAGTCACGCGGCCGGCTCCGCCGGAACAGCCTCGCCCTATCATGCTCCGCCCGTCCGCCAAGGGTCGCCGATGCACGCCCACGCCGCGCTCGTCCTGTTCGTCCTGGCGCTGACCTATGCCGGCATGGCCGCAGGGCGGATCGCCTGGTTGCAGGTCGATCGCACCGGTATAGCGCTGCTCGCCGTCATCGCGCTGTTGGCGGTCGGGCCGATGACGCTCGACGATTTCGGCAGCGCCGTCGATATGCCGACCGTGGCGCTGTTGTTCGCGATGATGATCATCTCGGCGCAGCTCGCCGAGGCGGGGTTCATCGATCTGTGCGCCCGCACGATCATCGAGACCCGCGGCGGCACCGCCGGGCTGTTGGCGCTGACCGTGGCGATCGGCGGCGGCCTGTCCGCGGTATTGGCCAACGACATCCTGATCATTGCGATTGCGCCGCTCTTGATCGCCGGGGCGCAGCGCCGCGGTCTCGATCCGCGGCCGTTTGCGATCGCGCTCGCCGCGGCCGCCAACGCCGGCTCGTCGGCAACGCTGATCGGCAATCCGCAGAACATCCTGCTCGGTGCGGTCGGCCGGCTGGATTTCTGGGCCTTCCTCGGGACCTGCGGCGTGCCGGCATTGTTCGCGCTCCTCGTCGTG
>DATEKP010000021.1:0-7011 GCA_035277405.1 Allostellaceae bacterium
TGTCCTCGGGCCGCGCGGAGCGCGGACCTGTGGGGGCGCTCCTCAGGATGACGTAAGTCAATGGCAGCGTTAAGAAAAACCGTCATCCTGAGGAGGCCGCCCACGGGTCCGGCCTACGGCCGGCCCGAGGACAGGCTCCGCGGCCGTCTCGAAGGACGCACGGGCGCAATCCGGCGCGGTCATTCGTAGCGCAGGCCTTCGACCGGATCGAGACGGGCGGCCCGCCAAGACGGGTAGAGCGTCGCGAGGAACGACAAGGCCAGCGCCATCAGCACGACGGCGGCGACTTCGGCGCCGTCAAGCTGCGCCGGGATGCGGGTGAAGAAATAGATCTCGGCCGAGAACAGATCGACGTGCAGGACGCTCTGCAGGAATTGCCGGATCGCCTCGATATTCTCGGTGAAGAGGACGCCGATCGCAAAACCGGCGAGCGTCCCGACGACGCCGATCGATGCGCCGGACAGCATGAAGATCCTGAGGATCATGCCGCGCGAGGCGCCCATCGTCCGCAGGATCGCGATGTCGCGCCCCTTGTCCTTCACCATCATGATCATGCCGGAGATGATGTTGAAGGCAGCGACCAGGATGATCAGGGTCAGGATCAGAAACATCACGTTGCGCTCGATCTCGACCGCGTTGACCAGGCTCGAATTGGCCTGCTGCCAGTCGACGATGCGCACGCCGCCGCCGAGCGAAGCGGCGATCGCGCGGCCGTCCCGCGCCGCGTCGTCGGCGTTGGCGAGAAAGACTTCGAGATCGCTGACCGCGTCCGGCATGCGGAAGAACACCTGCGCCGCCGCCAGCGGGATGTAGACGAACGTGCTGTCGTATTCGTAGAAGCCGACATTGAACAGCGCGACGACGTGGTAGGTCTTGAGCCGCGGCACCGTGCCGAAGGCGGTGTCGGTGCCCTCGGGTGAGATCAGCGTCAGCTTGTCGCCGACGCGGACGCCGAGGCGGCGCGCCAGCCGGCTCCCGACCGCGATACCGTCGTCGTCGAACTCGGAGAGCGACCCGCCGACGATGTGGCTGGCGATCAGCGTGCGGGCGCGCAGATCGTCGGGCTTGATGCCGCGCACAAAGGCGCCACCGGCTGCGCCGGCGCTGCTCGTCGCCATGACCTGGCCCTCGACCAGCGGCGTCGCGCTGACGACCCCCGGCACCTGCCGCACCTTTGCCGCGACCGCGTCGAAATCCTTGAGCTGCGCCCCCGCGCCGTAGACCGCGAGATGGCCGTTGAAGCCGAGGATGCGGCCGACGAGATCGTTGCGGAATCCGTTCATCACCGACATCACGATGATCAGGGTCGCGACCCCGAGCGCGATGCCGAGCAGCGAAAAGATCGCGATGACCGAGACGAACCCCTCCTGCCGCCGCGCCCGCAGATAGCGAAACGCCACCATCCGCTCGAATGAACTGAAGATCATGTTGAAAACCCCTCTCCCGCACTGCGGGAGAGGGTGCCGACCCCGGACTTGATCCGGGGAAGGCGGGTGAGGGTGATGGCCGCGCGCAAAACCCTCACCCTCCCGCGCCTCCGGCGCGGGCCCCTCCCTCTCCCGCAGTGCGGGAGAGGGGCTTAGGCTTGCCCACAAACCGTGCGACGGCTGCTTCCAGCGGCAGGTCCTCGCGCGCGCCGCTGCGGCGGTTCTTGCATTCTATCGTGCCGGCGGCGAGGCCGCGGGGGCCGAGGATCAGCTGGTCGGGGAGGCCGATCAGGTCCATCGCAGCAAATTTGGCGCCCGGCGACTCGTCTCGGTCGTCGTACAGCACCTCGACCCCGGCATTGCGCAGTTTGGCGTAGAGATCGTCGGCGGCGGTGCGGCATTTGGCGTCGGCCGGGCGCAGATTGATCAGGCCGAGGCGGAACGGCGCGACGCTTTCCGGCCAGATGATGCCGGCATCGTCGTGTTTGGCTTCGATCAGCGCGCCGACCAGCCGCGACACGCCGATGCCGTAGGACCCCATTTCGAGCGGCACCTCCTCGCCGTTCGGCCCGGCGACGACGGCGCCCATTGGCTTCGAATATTTCGCGCCGAAATAAAATGTCTGGCCGACCTCGATGCCGCGGGCCGTTACCAGCTCGCTTTCCGGGACCGGGCAGGATTCGGGCTGGTGGATCTCGTCGGTGGCCGCGTAAAGGCTGGTCCACTGCCTGAACAGCGGTTCAAGATCGCTGTCGTAATCGATCTCCTCGGTGCGGATGTCGGTATCGAGCCAGCGCGGGTCGATGAAGACACCGCTCTCTCCGGTTTCCGCAAGAACATGAAATTCGTGGCTGAGATCGCCGCCGATCGGGCCGGTATCGGCGCGCATCGGGATCGCCTTCAGCCCCATGCGCGCGAAGGTTCTGAGATAGGCGACGAACATCTTGTTGTAGGAGTGCTTGGCGCCCTTCGCGTCGAGGTCGAAGCTGTAATTGTCCTTCATCAGGAACTCGCGGCCGCGCATGACGCCGAAGCGCGGCCTGACCTCGTCGCGGAATTTCCACTGGATGTGGTAGAGGTTTTTCGGCAGGTCGCGGTAGCTCTTGATCGCGTCGCGCACGATCGCGGTGACCTGCTCCTCGTTGGTCGGACCGTACAGCATCTCGCGCTCATGGCGGTCGGTGATGCGCAGCATCTCCTTGCCGTAATCCTCGTAGCGGCCGCTCTCGCGCCACAGTTCGGCCGGCTGGATCGTCGGCATCAGGATTTCCTGCGCGCCCGAACGGTTCTGCTCCTCGCGCACGATCTGCTCGACCCGCTTCAGCACACGCAGCCCCAGCGGCAGCCACGAATAAATGCCGGCCGAGGACTGGCGGATCATACCGGCGCGCAGCATCAGCCGGTGCGAGACGATCTGCGCCTCGCTCGGGTTTTCGCGCAAGAGCGGCAGGAAAAACTGGGACAGGCGCATGGCACCCCGCGCGGTTCCGACTAGATTCGCAATCTAGTACCGGCGCGACCGGGAAAATACCAGCCGCCGGCAAAAAACCGCGTGACCCGGTGCGGCGATTTGCATACTATCGCTGCGCCAAACAGAATGCGCAGGCCACTGGCCTGGCCCGAGTTTAGGGAGGTTCGCAGTCGTCCGCACCGAACGCCGCGGCGTTCGGCGACAAAAATTCGCAAGAATTGGCTGGCAGGGCGCACGCCCTGCTTTTTTTTTGGGGCCATGCGGCCGCGCAGAGCAGCGAACGATAGCGCGGGCAGGCGCGTTATTGAATCGGTCGAAAATTCGCCCGAGGCAAATCCATGATGGGACAGCGGCGGCCCCCGCGCCGGGTTTCTCGATGACGGCGCCGATCGAGGATTACGGCATAATCGGCAACACCTATACCGCCGCGCTGGTCGGGCGTGGCGGCTCGATCGACTGGCTGTGTCTGCCGCGCTTCGACTCCGGGGCGGTGTTCGCCGCGCTGCTCGGCGATGCGCGGCACGGCCGCTGGCTGATCGCGCCGCAGGACCCCAACGCCCGTACGACGCGACGTTACCGCGACGAGACCGGCATCCTCGAAACCCGCTTCGAGACCGCCGAAGGCGCCGCCACGGTCATCGATTTCATGGCGCTCTCGGAGGAGGGCGAAGACCAGGTCGATCTGATCCGCGTGGTGCGCGGCGAGCGCGGCCGCGTCGCGATGCACGCCGAGATCGTGCTGCGCTTCGATTACGGGCGCGGCGTGCCGTGGGTCAGGCAGCATCTCGGCGGGCCGGTGGCGATCGCGGGGCCGCACGCGATCCAGTTCATCACGCCGGTCCCGCTGCACGGCACCGAGAACATGACGACGGTCGGCGAGTTCACCGTCAGCGCCGGCGACTGCGTGCCATTCACGATGAGCTGGTATCCCTCGCATTACAAAGGATTTCGCTACCGCGACCCGCTCGACGTGCTGCTCGGCACCGAGAACCGCTGGCGCGACTGGTCGGCGCATTGTTCGATCCAGGGTACGTGGCGCGAGCCGATCGTGCGCTCGCTGATCACACTGCGCATGCTGACCTACAACCCGACCGGCGGCGTCGTCGCCGCGGTCACGACATCGTTGCCGGAGCGGCTCGGCGGCGTGCGCAACTGGGATTACCGCTTCTGCTGGATCCGCGACGCGACCTTCACGCTCTACGCACTCTTGGCCTCGGGCTACCGCAGCGAGGCGCGAGCGTGGCGGGAATGGCTGCTGCGGGCGGCGGCCGGCCACCCCTCCGAGATGCAGATCATGTATGGCCTCGCCGGCGAGCGGCGGCTCAGCGAAGCCGAAATACCCTGGCTGCCCGGCTATGCCGACAGCCGGCCGGTGCGCATCGGCAACGCGGCGCACGAGCAGCTGCAGCTCGACGTCTACGGCGAGCTGATGGACGCGCTTTACGCCTGCCAGCGCTTCGGCCTCGAAAGCAGCCCGTTCACCTGGAACCTGCAGAAAAAACTGCTCGAATACCTGGCGCAGATCTGGGAACAGCCGGATCACGGCATCTGGGAGGTGCGCGGCGAGCGCCGCCATTTCACCTTCTCGAAGATCATGGCCTGGGTGGCGTTTGATCGCGGCATCAAGATGATCGAGCAGTTCGGCCATGACGGGCCGCGCGACCGGTGGGAAAAGGTGCGCCGCCGCATCGCTGCGCAAGTCCTGGAACGGGGCTTCGACCGTGAGCGCAACACGTTTGTGCATTATTACGGGTCGCGCGATCTCGACGCCGCTTTGCTGCTGATCCCGCAGCTCGGGTTTCTGCCGCCCTCGGACCCGCGGGTGCGCGGCACGGTCGAAGCCATCGAGCGGGAGTTGCTGCACGACGGCTTCGTCTACCGCTACCCGACCGAGCGCGGCACCGACGGGTTGCCGGCCGGCGAAGGCGCGTTCCTGCCGTGCGCCTTTTGGCTCGCCAACAGCCTCTGCCTGATCGGCCGGCGCGACGAGGCGATCGCGCTGTTCGAGCGGCTGCTCGCGGTGCGCAACGATCTCGGCCTCTTATCGGAGGAATACGACCCCAGGAGCGGCCGGCTGCTCGGCAATTTCCCGCAGGCCTTCTCGCATACCGCGATCATCAACACCGCGGCGCATCTGGCGCAGATCGAGACTGCCTCGGCCGCGCGCGGCAACTCGCACGAGCCGAGGACCAGCCACCAGCCGGGGAGCTGACCG
Organism: Allostellaceae bacterium; assembly: GCA_035277405.1. Taxonomy (GTDB): domain Bacteria; phylum Pseudomonadota; class Alphaproteobacteria; order ATCC43930; family CGMCC-115725; genus DATARH01. The sequence continues at coordinate 5,114 of DATEKP010000021.1, forward strand.
CCCCGCTTGCCGGAACCGCCGGCCGCGGCGGCCGTTTGGCAGGCCGGGGCCGCGATGCAACCACCTGCCGAAACGCACCGAGCCAACAATTTCGACGCCGTGCGGCTCGTCGCGGCGCTGTCGGTGATTTTTTCGCATTCGTTTCTGGTTGCCGAAGGCAGCGAGGCGAGCGAGCCGTTTGCCCGCCTCAGCGGCAATCAGTGCGTCCTCGGGCTGGTCGGCGTCTTCGTGTTCTTCACGATCAGCGGCTATCTCGTGACCGAGAGCTGGTGCCGGCATCCGGCGCCGCTGCGCTTCGCGGCGCGCCGCATGTTGCGCATCTACCCGGCGCTCGTCGTCAATGCCGCGATTTGCGCGCTGTTCCTCGGACCCCTCGTCACCTCGCTCCCGCTGGGTGCTTATTTCTCGAGCCCTGCGTTGGGCGGGTTCCTGCGCGACATTCTGGCGCTCAGTCCCGGCCCGCTGCAGCTGCCGGGCGTCTTGTTCGCGCACAATTCGGTCGGGCTGTTGGTCAACGGCTCGCTGTGGACCCTGCGCTACGAAGTCATGATGTACGCGATGGTGCTGCTGCTCGGAATGGCGCGCCTGCTGCGGCCGTCAGTGGCGGCGGCGCTGGTCCCGGCCGGCATCGTCGCGGTCTATTTCGAGCAGGCGCTGACGCCATGGGGCGATCTCGGCGAATGGGCCTGGCTGGTCGGCTTTTTCGCCGCCGGCATGCTGCTGTATTTGCTGCGCGACCGTCTCGTTTTCGACCGGCGCGGCGCGCTGCTGGCGTTGGCCGGGCTGGCGATCCTCGTCTGGCGCGGCCGGCTGATCATGCTGTTTCCGCTGGCCGGCGCCTACCTGGTGATCTGGTTCGCGCGGCGCTACGACCGTCGTCTCGACTATGCCCGCTACGTCGGCGATTTGTCCTACGGCCTCTACATCTACGGCTGGCCCGCGGAACAATTGGTGATGTGGCTGTCGGGCGGCCGCGCCGCATGGTGGCAAGTGTTGCTGGGCGGGCTGGCGATCGCCGCGGCGGCCGCCTGGCTGTCGTGGCACGCCGTCGAGAAATGGGCGTTGCGTCGCGGTCGCGCCGCCGCCCGCCAGGCGTCCGGCCGCGCGCTCGTCGAGGCGCCGGGCGGTTAGCTCCGACGCGATCGATTTCGTCGGCGCGCCGTAGACGATGCAGTTCGGCATCAACGTGCTGAAGAAGGGCGGCAAGCTCGTCATGCTCGGCCTCTACGGCGGCGCCTGCCCGGTCTCGACCGTCTAGTTCCCGTTTAGATGATGGCAATCGAAGGCTCCGATGTCGGGACCCTGCAGTATCTGCGCGAGCTCCTGGCATTGGTGCAGGCCGGCAAGGTGCCGCCGATCCCGATCGAGACCCGCCCGGCGAGCGAGGCGTGCCAGGCCTTGAGCGATCTGAAAACCGGCGGCAAGGTGCGCGGCCGCGTCGTGCTGCGGCATTGACCACGCCCGAGTCATGGCGAGGAGTGCAGCGACGAAGCAATCTCGACGAAGCTGGCGCGAGATTGCTTCGCTCCGCTCGCAATGCGCGCCTGGAGGAGGGTTTGTGACGAGAAGCGTCAACCTGTTGCTGATCCAGCGCGTCGGCGCTGCCGATCGCGCGCGCATCGCGGCGATCGACCCGCTCATCGAGGTGGTCGATGCCGGCGGCTGGTTCGACGGCGAATACCGCGAGACCTGGCCGCCCTTCGCGGTCGCCCGCTATGTCGCGCCGAACGGCACAGGCCAGGGCACCCGCGCCGAGCGCGACCGGCTGCTCGCCGAGGCCGAGATCATCCTCGGCGGCTGGCCCTTTCCGCTCGACCTGCGGGCCCGCGCGCCGCGCCTCAAATGGTTTCACCAGCGGCCGGCCGGCGCCAGCAACCTGCTGAAGGGCGATCTGTGGG
>DATEKP010000022.1:0-2612 GCA_035277405.1 Allostellaceae bacterium
CCCTCTCCCGCAATGCGGGAGAGGGGAAGAACGGCCGCGCCGTCACAAAGCCCCTCTCCCGCACTGCGGGAGAGGGTGCCGGCGCGCGCAGCGTGGCGGCGGGTGAGGGCACGCCGGCCGACAAGCCCATCCCGGCGCGCGACGGCAGCGTGACGTTCGCCGGGGTGCGGCTGACCCATCCCGAGCGCGTGCTCTACCCCGAGCTGGGCCTGACCAAGCTCGCGCTGGCGCAGTATTATGCCGCGGTCGCCGACTGGGCGTTGCCGCACCTCGCCCAACGAGCGCTGAGCCTGGTGCGCTGCCCGGAAGGCCATACCGGGCAATGCTTTTACCAGAAGCATGTCAGCGCCGGGGTGCCGAACGTGCTCAGCCGGATCGAGATCACCGAAAAATCTGCGACCGACACTTATCTCGTCGTCGAGAATGCTGCCGGCCTCGTCGCGCTGACACAGATGAGCATCCTGGAAATCCACCCCTGGGGATCGACCGTCGCAAAGCTCGAAACGCCCGACCGCATCACCTTCGATTTCGATCCCGATATCGGCCTGCCGTGGGAGCGGGTGACCGAGGCGGCGATCGAGATGCGCGAGGCGCTGCTCGGCATCGGCCTGCAAAGTTTCGCCAAAACGACCGGCGGCAAGGGGCTGCACGTCGTCGTGCCGGTGACGCCGAGGCTCGAATGGGAGGCAATCAAGGAATTCGCCAAATGGGTGGCCGAGCGCTTTGTCGCCGCCTATCCCGAGCGCTTCACCTCGAACATGGCGAAGCGCGCGCGCACCGGCCGCATCTTCATCGACTATTTGCGCAACGGCCGCGGCGCCACCGCGATCGGCGCCTATTCGCCGCGCGCGCGGGAAGGCGCCCCGGTCGCGACGCCGCTCGCCTGGGAGGAGGTCGAGAAAGGCGTCAAGCCCGCCGAATTCACGGTCGAGACCGTGCCGGCGCGCCTCGCGAAGCTAAAATCCGACCCGTGGGCCGAGATGTCGAAGCTGCGGCAATCGATTTCGCCGCGTGTGCGCAGGGCGGCCGGGATTTAGACTAAAAATCCAAGTCGGCGTAATGCGGCGGCGGCGGCGCACCGGGCACGTGGTCGGCGAGGATCGGCCGGAAGCTCGGCCGCGACTTGATGCGGGCGTACCATTCCTTGGCCGGCTCGTGCGCGTCCCACGGCACGTCGCCGAGATAGTCGAGGCTGGAGAGATGCGCCGCCGCGGTGATATCGGCGACCGAGAAATGGTCGCCCGCCAGCCAGCGCCGCCGCTCGACCAGATAGGCGATATAGTCGAGATGGTAGGGCAGGTTGGCGTGGCCGGCGCGAATCGCCTGCGAGTTCGGCTGCGCGTTGCGCTGACCGGGCGCTGCGTAGCGCCGCAGCATCTTCTGCCCCAAGAGGTTCTCGGTGACCTCGAGGTTCATCTTGCCGTCGAACCAGCCGACGAGGCGGCGCACCTCGGCGCGATCGACCGGGTTGATGCCGATCAACAGCTTCTCGCGGTAGGCCTCGTCGAGATATTCGACGATCGCCGCGGTACCGGCCAGGACGGTGCCGTCCGGTTCGATCAGCACCGGCACCTCGCCGGCCGGGTTGAGGGCGAGAAACTCCGGCCTGCGTTCCCACACTTTTTCCAGTTTCGGCGTGAAATCGAGGCTTTTCTCGGCCAAGACAACGCGCACCTTGCGCGCGAACGGCGACAATGTCAGGTGGTAGAGGACCCGCATCCGGCGATATTACCGGCCGCCGGTGCCGGCGTGAACAAGGGTTAACGCTTCCGCGGCCCCATGAAGGCCGTGACGATGCCGTGCAGGGTGCGCAATTCCTGCTCGGTGCAATGGGCGCGCTGAAACAAATTGCGCAAGTTGCGGGTCATCGACGGGCGCTTGTCCGGGTGGCGCAGAAAGCCGCTATCGGACAGCGCCTCCTCGAAATGGTCGAAGAAGCGCAACAATTCCTCCTTGTTGGCCGGGCGGCTGTGGCCGGTGTGCAGGCGCTCGGGCCGCGGCTCATGCCGCGCGGTGAACCACTCGTAGCCGACGATCAAGACCGCCTGCGCCAGGTTCAAGGACGAGAAGGCCGGGTTGAGCGGCACGGTCAATACCGTGTCGGCGAGAGCGATGTGGTCGTTGACGAGGCCGGTGCGCTCCGGCCCGAACAACACGCCGCAAGGTTCGCCCGCGGCGATCAGGCCGACCATCTCCGCGGCGGCGAGGCGCGGCGTCACCTCGCGCTTGACCATGTAGCGGTCGCGCGCCGTCGTGGCGTAGAGGTGCGCGAGATCGCCGATCGCCGCCTCGACATTGGGGTAGAGCCGCGCCTTGTCGAGCACCCGGTCGGCGCCGCTCGCCGCCGCCACCGCCTTGTCGTTGGGCCAGCCGTCGCGCGGCTTGACGAGGCGCAGATCGTCGAGGCCGCAATTCATCATCGCGCGCGCCGCGGTGCCGATATTCTCGCCCAATTGCGGCTCGACCAGAATAATGGCGGGACCGCCCGTCACCCCCTCGCGGCTGCTGTTGGTCCCGGCCACGTCTAGCGCCGCGCCGCGAAAAACCCTCTCCCGCATCGCGGGAGAAGGGGGACCGGCCGCGCTAGCGGGCGGTGGGTGAGGGCATTGGCC
>DATEKP010000023.1:0-3639 GCA_035277405.1 Allostellaceae bacterium
GCTATGCCCCGGCCCGGAGGCGTTGCAGCGCTACAACGCGACGCACCGCTGAATTTGAGCATCCCGCCGTCACCTCCGCGAAAACGGGGGTCCAGAGCAGGCGACATGCCGGTTGCTTCTGGATTCCCGCTTGCGCGGGAATGACGATTCCACCCAGGGCGACACTGCTCTTGATCTTCGCAAATCGGGTTCGTTGCCCGCACTTCCGGGTCAGGGGTATCGCATTTGCGTGCCTCCCCCTCGATGGGGCGATCGAGAGGGAGGGAATCGATACCGCGCCTCAGTCGGGGCTCAGTAGACGCCCTTGAGGGTCGAGGTTTCGCGGCGCACCGTGGTGCCCGCCGTATCGTTGGCGCCGAGCAGCTTGCTGGCGAGGCTGTCAGGGGCGACCCCCTGTGCGGTGTCGGGCAACCCGCCGCCGACCGAAGACGGCGCCTTCAGCGCAAACGTCGCCTGGTCGCCCGGCTTGCCCGGACCGGCCGTGTCGATCGCCCGCTTGGCCTTGTCGGCGGCCGTGACCTCTTGCGGCCGCGCGGCGCCGGGTTGCGGCGGGCGCAGGTCGAAATCGGGCGGGACCGTCAAGGGCGCCCGCGATTCCACCGCGAACTCGTCGGGCCCGGTCCGGTCCATGCCGAGAATTTGGCGGAAGTCGGAACAGCCCGGCAGCAGCAGCACCAGCGGCAGGCAAAGAAACCCAAAAACAAGAATGTGCCGGCTGCCGGCCTCTGCTCCCTTATCGCCGGTCATGGCGCAACATCTTCCCCCCGTTTTGCTTGGCGCGGCGGACGCCGCGTCACGAGGCCATCCAGCAGCATCACCGCCACCCCTAGGCAAATGGCGCTGTCGGCGAGGTTGAACGCCGGCCAATACCATGAGCCGGCATGAAAATAAAGAAAGTCGATCACCGCGCCGAAGCGCAGCCGGTCGATCACATTGCCGATTGCGCCGCCGATCACCAGCCCGATCGCCATCGCGAGAAAGCCGACGCGCACGCGGCTCAGCCAGATCGCCAGCGCGACGACGATGACCGCCGCGACCAGCGAGAACATCAGCGAGTTGACCCCGGTGCGGTTGAGCACGCCAAAGCTGACGCCGCGGTTGCAGGTCAGCACGATATCGAGAAAGGAGCTGACGATGTGGCGATGCAGCGCGCAGCCGTCCTCGCCGAAATAGCCCAGCACCCAGGCCTTGCTCGCCTGGTCGAGCGCCGCGGCGAGGATGGCGGCGAGAAGCCCGCGTCCGAGCATCAGCCGGCCGCCGCCAGCGTCGGCGCGGCGCCACGGTCGATGACGTCGGCGCAGCGCCGGCACAGATCGTCGTGCCCGGCGACCGCGCCGACCTCCGGCAAGACCCGCCAGCAGCGCTCGCATCGATCCCCCGGCGCCGCGGTCACAACGACGCCAACCCCGGGCACGTCGTCGAGCCGGAACGCCGCGTCCGGAATGTTGCCCGGCCGAAGCGACGCCGCCGACGTGATGCACAGCTCTGCGAGGTCGACATCTTCAACCGACGACGCGGCGTTCGCATAAATGGCGACCGCCGCCTGCAGGCCGGAGCCGATGCGCTTTTGCGCGCGCTCCATTTCGAGCGCGCCGGTGACGACGCGGCGCAGGTCGCGCAGTTGCGCCCAGCGCGCAGCGAGCGCCGGATCGCGCCAGCCCTCGGGCACGGAAGCGAACAGCTCCAGATGGATGCTGCGGTCGGCGCCGTCGCCGTGGCGGGCGAGCCAAGCCTCCTCGGCGGTGAAGCACAGGATCGGAGCCAGCCAGCGCACCAGGCAATCGAAGGTGCGGTCCATCACGGTGCGCGCGGCGCGGCGCGCCGGATCGTCGGCGGCGTCGCAATAGAGCCGGTCCTTGCGGATGTCGAAATAGAAGGCCGACAGATCGACCGCGCAGAAATTATGCAGCGCCGTGAACATCGCGTGGAAATCATAATCGGCGATCGCCTGCCGCACGGTCTCGTCGAGTGCGGCGAGGCGATGCAGCACCCAGCGCTCGAGTTCCGGCATCTGTTCCGTCGGCACCGCCTCCGCTTCGGTGAAGCCGGCGAGCGCGCCCAGGAGGTAGCGCAGCGTGTTGCGCAGCCGGCGATAGGCATCGCCCAAATGCTTCAGGATGTCGGGGCCGAGGCTCAAATCCTCGGTGTAGTCCGAGGCGACGACCCATAGGCGCAGGATATCGGCGCCGCTTTGCGCGATCACGTCCTGCGGCGCGACGACATTGCCGAGCGATTTCGATTGCTTGCGGCCCTCTTCGTCGAGCAGGAACCCGTGCGTCAGCACGGTCTCGTAGGGCGCCCGCCCCCGCGTGCCGCAGGCTTCGAGCAGCGAGGAATGAAACCAGCCGCGGTGCTGGTCGGAGCCTTCGAGATAAAGCGAGGCCGGCCATTTCAGCTCGGGGCGCCGCTCCAGCACAAAGGCGTGGGTCGATCCCGAATCGAACCACACCTCGATGATGTCGGTGACCTTGTCCCACTCGGCCGCGTCGTACCGGTTGCCGAGAAAGATCGCCGCGTCGGTCGCGTACCAGGCGTCAGCGCCCTCGCGCTCGACTGCGGCCGCGACGCGCTCGACGACGGCGCCGTCGCGCAGCGGCTCGCCGGTCTTCCTGTTGACGAAAACCGGGATCGGCACGCCCCAGGCGCGCTGTCGCGAGACGCACCAGTCGGGCCGGGTCTCGACCATCGCATGGATGCGGTTGCGCCCCCGCGGCGGGATCCAGCGTGTCTCGTCGATCGCCTTCAGCGCCTTCTCGCGCAGCCCGTTCGCCGCCATGCTGATGAACCATTGCGGCGTGTTGCGGAATATGAGCGGCGCCTTCGAGCGCCACGAATGCGGGTAGGAATGCAGGAGCGTGCCGCGCGCCAAGAGGCCGCCGGCCGCCTCGACCGCCTCGATGACGCGCCGGTCCGCGTCGCCCGGCTTGCCGTCGGGCCGATAGACCGCGGCGCCGGCGAACAGCGGCACGCCAGGCAGGTAGGTGCCGTCCGGCCCGACTGTGTCAGGCACCGGCAGACCGTTCGCCTGGCCCAGCTCCCAGTCGTCGGCGCCGTGGCCCGGCGCGATGTGGACGAGCCCCGTGCCCTGGTCGGCGACGACGAAATCGGCGGCCAGCAGCGGCACGGCGAAATCGTAGCCCTGCCCGTGCAGCGGGTGGCGTGCCACGGTGCCGGAAAGCGCGCTGCCCGGGAAACGCGCCTCGACTGTGTGCGCGGTGATCCCGGCCTGCGCGGCGATCTCATCCAGCAGCGGCAGCGCAATCAGGATGCGCTCGCCGGGCCGGGCGCGGCTGTTGTCGGCGACGCCATCGACGCGGACGACGGCATATTCGAGATCGGCGCTATAGGCGATCGCGCGGTTGCCGGGCAGCGTCCACGGCGTCGTCGTCCAGATCACCGCCGCGGCGCCGGCCAGTTCCGGCCGGCTCGGCGTCACGATCGCGAAGCGCACCCACACCGTGTTCGAGCGGTGGTCGTGGTACTCGACCTCGGCCTCGGCCAGCGCGGTCTGCTCGACCACCGACCACAGAACCGGCTTTGCGCCCTTGTAGAGCCCGCCATTCATCAGGAACTTGCCGATCTCGCGGACGATCTGCGCTTCGGCGTCAAAGCTCATTGTCAGATACGGGTGGTCCCAGT
>DATEKP010000024.1:0-2286 GCA_035277405.1 Allostellaceae bacterium
GCCGGGCGACCTGGACCGCCGCGAGCCCGACCCCACCCGCCGCGGCATGGATCAGCACGATCTCGCCGGGCGATAGCCGACCGAGCGTGTCAAGTGCGTAAAGTGCGGTGACGAACGCGACCGGCGCCGTCGCCGCCGCCGCGAACGTCATCCCGGGTCGAATGGGGGTCACTGCGTCCGCGAGCGTCGTCACCCGGCTGGCGAGCGCCGCCGGCGCAAGGCCGGCGACCCGATCGCCGATTTTCAGCCGATCGACCCCGGCGCCGATCGCGCTGATGCGGCCGGCGCATTCGAGGCCGAAGGTCGGGCCGGCAAAACCGTCGATCAGCGCCTCTTCCGGCAACAGCCCCATCGCCCACATCAGGTCGCGGAAATTGAGCGCTGCGGCCTCGACCTCGATCGAAACTTCGCCCGGACCGGGCGGGCGCGGCGCGGTTTTTTGCCAGCCGAGCGCGTCGATCCCGCCCGACGCCGCATCGGCCAGGGCAATGGCGTCGGCCGGCGCGGCCCAGCGCGGGGGCAGCCCGCGGCGGAATCGCGGTGCATGCCGGCCGAGCGCCGTCCAGACGATCTCGCTCTCCTCGGATGCCGCCTCCAGTTCGGCGGCGAGCCGCTCGGCCCGCTCCGCCCAGCCGAGCGCCGGCGGGAAATCGACGAGGCGCAGCACCAAGCGCGGGACCTCGTTGACCAGCACCCGCCCGAAGCCCCACAGCGCGGCGCCGACCAGACCCGAATTTTCCCCGTCCCCGGCGTGCTGTGCGCCAGCCGTCACGAGCCACAGCGGCATCTGCCGGCGCGCGGCCGCGGCAGCGACCGAGGCGGTCAGCGCGATCGATCGCGACGCTTGCCCGACCGGGTCGTCATCCTCCTCGATCACCAGTACGGCGACCGCGCCGTCGCTGTCGCCAACGCCGCCATCGTCCTGATCCCCGGCAAACGCGTCGGCATCGATGCCGCTGACAAGATGGCCGGCGAGCGTCAACCCCTCGCGCAGTTCGCCCGGGGGGCGTTCGCCAGCAGCGATCAGCAGGACCGGGCACCGCGCGGGCATTTGCGCCGTGGCTTCGTCGAAGCTCGGCTTTTGACCCCACGCGATCGTGCTCGGCCAGGCGCCGACGAGCGGCACGGCGCCAACGCAGTCGAATCCGGCAACCGCCAGCGCGTCGCGCCATTCCCCGGCCGGGCGCAGGTGCCCGGCCGGGCTGTCGAATGCGAGGTCCCACAGCGCGTTCGGCGCCGCCTCGGCGGCGATGAACAGGCCGCCCGGCGCCAGTACCTCGCGCAGCGATTCGAGGGCGGCGTCGGTGAGCGGCACCCGCGCGGTCGCATGCAGCGACAGCACAATGTCGAACCGCGCGTCGCCATCGGCGTCGGCGGGATTGCGCGGCGGCCAGCAGCCGATGCTCGTGCCGGCAAACCCGGCGACGAGCGGCGCCAGCCGGGCAGCCGCATCGGGGTCGGGATCGGTCGCGCGATAGAGCAACGCCGCGCCCGATCGCGCCAATTGCGTGATGACGCGGAGGGTCGCTGCGCTGTCGGCGCCGATTTCGAGCACCCGCAACGGCCGTTCCGCTGGCCAGGAAGCGGCGATCTCGCCGAGCGCCGCGCAAACGATTTCGATGCCGGCGGCGCTGACCGGCGAACCCCGCCGCAGGGCCTCGAGCATCGGTAGCGGCGCGCCAGCCGTCCGCAAGCCCCGAGACAATCGGCTCGGCAGTTCGTCGAGGGCGGCGGCGGTCACGGCCAGCTCGGCGCCCAATTCCGGCGCTTCGGCGAGCAGCAGGCGCCACAACTCTTCGGGCGCGGGCAGCTCGCTTTGCGCCGCGATCCGCCACAGCGGTCCGGTCTGCGATGCCTCGCCCAGCCCCGCGAGAGCCGTGAGCAGCGCATCGAACAGCCCTGCGGCAGCGCCAGAGAGTGTCCCGGCATCGAGCAGCTCATCGGTTGCGAACGGGACATCGGCGTCGACGACGGTCAAGACCGCCTGGCGGGCGATCGCGCCGGCCAGCGCATCGAACAACAGCGACTGCTCGCGATTACGGGCGACGGCATCGGCCGGGAGATCGGCATGACGCCCGACGATATCGGCAATCTGCCCAAGCGCCGCCGGGCTCGGCCCCTCTTCCAGCGGCGCCGGGACCAGATCGAAGCGCAGCACGCTGTCCTCGACGGGATCTCGGCGGGACAGCGCAACGCGACGGAACCAGCAGTCCGACAGCTCGTCGACAATCTCGCCGCCCGTGTCGAACAGCACGATATCGGCGGCGGCGGAACGGGTGCCGATCC
>DATEKP010000025.1:0-7231 GCA_035277405.1 Allostellaceae bacterium
TATGTAGATATGCCGAAAGGTCGGCGCAGCGCTGGAGCTTGGCATGCATATCCACGTGATCCACGAGAACCCGGTCTGGCTCGAACCGCTGGCGCGCGCTCTCGATGCCGAGCATCTGCCGTGGCGCGACTGGTTTCTTGACCGTGGCGTCTTCGACCTGTCGCAAAGGCCGCCCGAGGGCGTGTTCTACAACCGGATGAGCGCCTCCTCGCACACCCGCGACCACCGCTACGCCGCCGAATTGACAGCGTCCGTGCTGGCATGGCTCGCCGGGCACGGCCGGCGCGTCGTCAACGGCCCGCGCGCGCTCGATCTCGAAATCAGCAAGGCCCGGCAATACGCCGCGCTCGCCGCCGCCGGCATTCGCACGCCGCGCACCGTGCTGGTCGCCGGCAAGGACGAGCTGGTCGCGGCGGCGCGCGCGCATTTCGCCGACGGCCCGGTGATCCTGAAGCCGAACCGCGGCGGCAAGGGGCTCGGGGTGCGGCTGTTCGCCGGCCCCGATGCGCTCGCCGCCCATCTCGCCGCCGCCGAGTACGAGCCGCCGATCGACGGCTTGCACCTGTTGCAACGCTACATCCGCGCTCCGGTGCCGCTGATCACCCGCGCCGAATTCATCGGTGGCCGCTTTCTTTATGCCGTCGAGGTCGATACCAGCGACGGGTTTGAACTGTGCCCGGCCGACCAGTGCGCGGTCGGCGACGCGTTCTGCCCGGCCGGAGAAGAGCCGCGCGCCAGGTTTGCGATCATTGATGACATGGATGGCGGGCTGAAGCGGCGCTACGAAGCCTTCCTCGCGGCCAACGACATCGAGGTCGCCGGCATCGAGTTCATCCGCGACGCCAGCGGCACCGCCTTCACCTACGACGTCAACACCAACACCAACTACAACCCCGACGCCGAAGCCCGTGCCGGCCGCTCGGCGATGACCGCGCTGGCCCGCTTCCTCGGCGGCGAATTGGCGCGCGCCGGGCAGCCCGCGGCGGCCGAATAGGGTATGATCGCTTCAACCACAATCAACCCCATGGCCGGGCTTGACCCGGCCACCCACGTCTTGGTTGATAAGACGTGGGCCCGCGGGTCAAGCCCGCGGGAGGGGTGTGGTATTTGATGGTTCGCGCTAAAGCCATGACGCTCTGGGAACGCACGACATGAGCGCCGCGGACGGCGAGCGTTTCGATGTCGCCTATCTCGTGCTGAGCGGCACGACGACGGCGGCGCGCTGCCCGGAAATCCTGCGCGGGCTGGTGGGGCTCGGCTTCGCGACGGTCATCGCGCTGCCGACGCCGAATGCCGCGCGCACGATCGCGGGCCGCGAACTGGCCGATGTCGCCGGCGCGCAGGTCGTCGAATCCTACTTCGACCTGGCGATCCGGCCGCGGCCGCCGCGCGGCGTCGTGCTGTTCGCCCCGTGCAGCTTCAATTCCTTGAACAAATTGGCGCACGGCATCGCCGACAGCCTGGCATTGTCGGTCGTCGCCGAAGCGATCGGGCGGGAAACGCCGGTCATCGTCGCGCCGTCGCTGAATGCGCCGCTGCTTGCCCATCCGGTGGCGCAAGCCTCGCTGCGCCGGCTCCGGGAATGGGGCGTCGCGATCGTGCCGCCGGTCGACGAGGGCGAAGGCCCGCGCCTCGCGCCGACCTCGCAGCTGCTCGATGCCGTACGCCCCTATGCCGGGCGATGATCCCGATTGCCGGGCCGGCGTTGCGATTGGTTTTGGCGGCAATTCTCGCGGTTGCGCCGGCACCGGCGATCGCCGGGCAATCGGGCCGCGGGATCGATGCGCCCGGCGCGGCGTTGCTGCTGCCGCCCCCGGCGGAGACCGGCAAGCCGGCAATCGTCCCGCCTTACGTCGCGAGCCCGGCCGAAACCAATGGCTGCGTGCCGGCATTGCCGTGCGGCACCCGGCTGTTGGGAACGATCCGCAAGGACGGCGCGGTCGAATTGCAGGTGCCGGCGCTGCGCTGGTGAGGCGGCGGGAAGATCAGACCGGGATGCCGTCGGCGTCGAACACCACGACGATCGCCAGGAGTTTGTCGACGGTGCGGCCGTCGGCGGCCAGCGGCACGATGCAGCTTTCGAGCATCCGGTGATCGGGGTCGCAGGTCCATAGCGGCGGGCCGCGCCGCCAGGTGGCGCCGCCGGTCTCGACGACGAAGCGATATCGGTCGCGCGACTCGGGGTTGGCAACAAGCTGCGGATGAACCTCGTCGAGCCAGCGGCCTGTGACCTCCTCGCCGAGCGAATCGACGAGCTTGGTCCCGCACAGACGGTAGCGGTAGCGCAGTGGCTCGCGGAACACGTCGAGCAGAAACAGGCGCGACCACAACGGTGCGATGTGTTCGATGACGAGGTGCTGGCGGCCGGGCAGCGCACCGGCTGGCGCGATGGTGCGCCAATAATCGTAGAACTGCAGGACCAGCGGGTTCCACGCCGCGCGGTCCTCCGGCACCCGGTGACCGGTCCACATGCCGTAATCGCCGCCCGGTTGCGGCGCTGTCTCGCTCGTCGCGGACTGATCGACCACCAGCCAGACCATATCGCGGATTGTCCGCGGCAAATCTTGGCGAACCGTTAAACCATTGCGCGAAACGGGCGATCACCGGCAGCGGTAATCGGCGATCCGCACGCTGCCGTTCTGCTCGATCGCGGCGATGCCGGCATGCCGGCCGCTCGGGGCGCAGTGCGCGTCTGCCGCCAGCTGCGCCTCGGTGCCGCTGGTCTCGTCGGGATACCAGCGCAGCGTGATGCCATTGGGCGAGACGGCCTCCGCCCACGGCGGGCCGGGCGGCCCGGCGCAGCCGGCGAGCGCCATGACGGCGGCAATCACGGCGATAAGACGTGCGGGGTTGGGCATTGCGCACCTCGCGAGATGGCATCGGCAGGTTCGCCCGGAAAACGCCTCGCGCGGCCGCCGGTTCTGGGATCGGACGCCGAGCGGCAATTTGTCGGAACCGGCCGCGGGTCCGCACGGTTGACGATCGAACGATGAATTTCAGGAGATCGCCATGCCGACCAATGCAAAGACGAAACAAAAGCGTTCCGAAGAACGTAAAACGCGCAGTTCTCATGCGATCGGCGGCTCACGCAATTTTCACCCCAGCAACATTAACGCCCTCGACCTTCTGGAGCATGACCACCGGGAGGTAGAGGAATTATTCGATGAATTCGACGAAACGGAAAAGGCCGAAGAGAAAGACGAGCTTGCTCGCAAGATCTGCATGGAGCTGACGGTGCATGCGCAGATCGAGGAGGAAATCTTCTACCCCGAGGCGCGCCGGGCGACGCAGGACAACGAGCTGATCGACGAAGCGATGGTCGAGCACGCCAGCGCCAAGCACCTGATCGCCGAAATCGAGGAGATGGAGGCCGGGGACGAATTGTTCGACGCCAAGGTCAAGGTGCTCGGCGAGCAGATGAAGCGCCACATCATGGAGGAAGAAGAGGAACTCTTCCCCGAACTGGCCAACGCCAAGATGAACCTCGACGCGATCGGCGAGCGGATGGCGAAGCGCAAGGCCGAGCTGCTTAAGGAGATGCAGGAAGCCTAAGCCGCGTTTGCGCGGCGGCGGCGAGATTGCTTCGTCCCCGCGGGTCAAGCCCGCGGGTCCTCGCAATGACGCCCTCCTTTGCAGTCATTGCGAGCGAAGCGAAGCAATCTTGGAGGTCGAAACGACCGGATCGCTCGGAGGGGCGTTCACCCGGCGGGGCGCGCCGGCATCCGGTTGGCGGCGATCCGGCCGTCCTTGACGACGAGGGCGATCCGCTGCGCCTCGCGCAGCACCGCGACATCGGCGAGCGGGTCGCCGTTGACGACGGCGAGGTCGGCGAGCTTGCCCTTGGCGATCGTACCGAGCTCGTCCTCCTGCCCGAGGCACTCGGCGGCCCAGCCGGTCCCGGCCTGCAATGCCTGCATCGGCGTCATGCCGGCCTTGACCAGGCACTCGAGCTCGCCGGCATTGGCCGGGTGGCCGTGCCCGCCGGCGTCGGTGCCGGCGACCACCCTGACCCCGATGTCGAGCGCGCGACGGATGCTGGCGACGTGGTGCTCGCGCAAGGCCTGCGCGCGCTCCCGGACATGCGGCTGCGGCGATTTGCTGTGATACTCGTAGACGAGCAGCGTCGGCACGAAAAAGATGCCGCGTTCGGCCATGCGTTCGAGATGGCGCGGGTTCTCGTCGAGATAGCAGCCGTGCTCGATCGAATCGACGCCGGCCTCGATCGCGATGTCGAGACCGCGACCGCCGAGCGCATGGCACATCACGCGGCGGTCGAGGGCATGCGCCTCCTCGACCAGCGCGCGCATCTCGTCGAGGCTGAAGGCGGCGTCGCGCGGACCGTGGCCCGGGCGCGAGCTGGCGCCGCCGGTCGTCGCGCATTTGATCACGTCGGCGCCGGCCCGCACCATCTTGCGCACGACGTCGCGCACGTCGGCGACGCTGGTCACGACCGATTGCGGCACCAGCGGGTCGCCCGGGATGCAGCAGCAATCGTCGAGCGCTAGCCCCGACGGGCTGACCGCGTCGCCGATGCCGCCGATCGGCGAGATGATCGAGAGGGAAAGGACGAGCCGCGGTCCCTCGATCAGCCCCTCCTCGATCGCCCGCTTGAACCCGGCATCGAGGCCGGCGGCGTCACGGATGGTGGTATAGCCGGCCGCCAAGGTCTGTTTCAGCACCGCTGCCGTGCGCAGGTGCCGAGTCGATTGCGGCTCGTCGAGCCGCCAGCGATGCGCGAGATCGTATTTGTGATTGGCCATGTGGTCGTGGCAGTCGATCAGGCCGGGCAACACGGTCATTCCGGCGATGTCGATGACTTCCGTGCCGGCCGGAAAATCGCCGGCGCCGCGCGTCGCGACCGCTTCGATGCGGTTGCCGTCGATGACGATGGTCGCCGCCTCGACCGGCGCGGCGCCGGTGCCGTCGATCAGCCGTCCGCCTCTCAGTACCAGCATTGTGTTCCTCCCGCCTCGCCGGCCTGCTTATCTATCCGGTGACCGGCCGAATCCTGCGGCAAAGAGGCAGCAAATGACAACCGCAACGCATACCCGCGCGTTTCTCGGTGCGGTCGCCGTCATTTTATCGGCGATTATCGCGCTGGCGCCCGGCGGCGCTGCGCTTGCGCAATCGCCGCCGGCCGGCATGGCGCGCGTCTGGTTTCTGCGGCAATTTACGCCGGGCGGCAGCCTGGCAACGCCGTGGATCTACATCAACGGCGCGCCGCTGACGACAAGCCAGCCGGGCACGATCTTTCATCACGACCTGCCGCCCGGCACGTACAATTTCGCGGTCGAGAGCTGCGGCATCGATGTCAACCAGACGCTGACGTTGCAGCTCCCGCCGGGCAGCCAGGCGGACCTCGAAGTCCAGTCGCTCGAAAGCATGACGCCGCGGGATTGCCCGCGCGGCACCAGCACGTTCTACGTCCGCCCGATCGCGCCGCGTTTCCTGCAGCTCTACCTGCCGCACCTCGCCAATCTTGGGGCGCGGTAGACCAAAATTGAAGTTTTTCAATCTCTTTCATGTCATCCCGGCCTGCGCCGGGTGACAGCGTGGAGATTAAGCTTACCTCAGCGGAAGGCGCTGGCCTTTGCTTCCCTGAGCGGGGTGCCGGCATCAGCGAGGCGGCGCAGGAAGGGCGAGGGGGCCCAGCGCTCGCCGTAGCGCTGATGCCACGCGGCGATCTGGTTGTAGACCTCGCGCACGCCAATGCCGTCGGCCCAAAACATCAGCCCGCCGCGATAGCGCGGAAAGCCGAAGCCGTAGAGCCACATCACGTCGATGTCGCTGGCCCTGAGCGCCTTCCCTTCGTCGAGGATCTTGCAGGCCTCGTTGACGCTGGCGAACAAGAGCCGCTTCAGGATCTCGTCGTCCGAAAGCTCGCGCTGCGGCACGCCCATTTCGGCCGCGGCGTCGCGGATGATGCGGGCGGCCTCGGGGTCGGGATGGGGCGTGCGGTCGCCCGGCTCGTAGCGGTACCAGCCCTTGCCGTTCTTCTGGCCGAGGCGGCCGGCCTCGACGATGCGGTCGGCGATCGGCAGTTTGCGGTAGTTGGGATACTGCTCGGCGCGGCGGTTCCGGGTGTCGTAGCCGATATCGAGACCGGACAGGTCGGAGACCGCGAACGGCCCCAACGGATAGCCGAAATCGACCATGACCTTGTCGACCTGCTCGGGCAGCGCGCCTTCTTCGAGCAGGATCACCATCTCGCTGGTGAAGGGCGCGCGGCTGCGGTTGGCGACGAACCCGTCGGTGTTGCCGGCCAATGCGCTAACCTTGCCGATCTTGCGGCCGAGCGCCATCGCCGTCGCGATCGTCGCGGGCGCGCTCTTCGTCCCCTGCACCACCTCGAACAATTTCATGACGTTGGCCGGAGCGAAGAAA
Source organism: Allostellaceae bacterium (assembly GCA_035277405.1). GTDB lineage: Bacteria > Pseudomonadota > Alphaproteobacteria > ATCC43930 > CGMCC-115725 > DATARH01. The sequence continues at coordinate 6,385 of DATEKP010000025.1, forward strand.
TGCGTGCCGGCGATGTCCTGCGGCCGGCCGGTCGCATTCGCCATGATGTCGATGTCGATGCCGGAGGTGTTCGAGAACAAGAGCGCGCCGGGCTTGATCGCCGCGTCGAGCTTCTTCCACACCTCTTCCTTGACCGGGATCTGCTCGAACACGGCCTCGATGATCACGTCGCTGTCGGCCAGATCGTCGATCGATGGCACCGGATGGATGCGCGCGTAGCGGCGTTCCATTTCATCCGCCGCCAGGCTGCCGCGCTTGACGCTGGTTTCGTAATTGCTGCGGATGCGCGCCATGCCGCGCTCCAGCGCTTCCGGCGTCGCGTCGGTGATCTTCACGTCGTAGCCAAAGTCGGCGAAGCTCATTGCGATGCCGCCGCCCATCGTGCCGGCGCCGACGACACCCGGATTGTCGGTCGGGCGCGGCTTTGTGTCGGCCGGAACATGCGGCAGTTTGGCCGCCTCGCGCTCGGCAAAGAACGCGTAACGCAGCGCCCGCGCCTCGTCGGAATTCTCCAATTCGTCGAACAGCTCGCGCTCGCGCCGGATGCCATCGTCGAACGGCAGCGTGCAGGCGGCCTCGATCGCGGCGATGCAGTTGTACGGCGCCTTCTGGTTGCGCGCGCGCCGCGCGATCGATTTGCGGAAATCGTCGAACAGCGCCGGATCGGATTTGGCCTCGGCGAGCTTGTCGTCACGGTCGCGGATGCGGGGGAGGGGGCGCGCACCGGCGACGCGGCCGGCGAAGGCGATCGCGGCTTCGCGCAGGTCCGCGCCCTCGGGAACCAGCTCGTCGATGATGCCGAGCCTGTGCGCCTCGGGTGCCGGCACATGGCGGCCCGAGGTGATCA
>DATEKP010000026.1:0-3559 GCA_035277405.1 Allostellaceae bacterium
TTTCCTCGGCATGGTCGGCATGCATGGCATGTACGAGTCGAACATGGCGATGCACGATTGCGATTTGATGATCGCGGTCGGCTCGCGCTTCGACGACCGGGTCACCGGGCGCCTCAACGCCTTCGCGCCGAACTCGAAGAAAATCCACATCGACATCGACCCGTCCTCGATCAACAAGAATGTCCGCATCGACGTGCCGCTGCTCGGCGATTGCGGGCAAGTGCTGGCGGCGCTGCTGGCGGCATGCCGCAAGCCAAGCGCCGCCGTTGCCGCGGCACGGCAGGCGTGGTGGCGTCAGATCGACGAGTGGCGCGGACGCAACTGCCTGCGCTACGACAAGACCCGCCGCGACCTGATCAAGCCGCAATACGCGTTGGAACGGCTCTACGCGCTGACCCAGGGGCGCGACCCCTACATCACGACCGAGGTCGGCCAGCACCAGATGTGGGCGGCGCAGTTCTTCAAGTTTGACAAACCTTATCGCTGGATGACCTCGGGCGGCCTTGGCACGATGGGTTACGGCCTGCCGGCGGCGGTCGGGGTGCAGGTGGCGCACCCCGAGGCGCTTGTCATCGACATCGCCGGCGAGGCCTCGATCCTGATGAACATCCAGGAGATGTCGACGATCGCCCAGTACCGGCTGCCGGTGAAGGCGTTCATCCTCAACAACCAGTACATGGGGATGGTGCGGCAGTGGCAGGAACTGCTGCATGGCGGCCGCTATTCCGAGAGCTACACCGCGGCATTGCCCGATTTCGTCAAGCTCGCCGAAGCGTTCGGCGCGGTCGGCCGCCGGATCGAGCGGCCGGACCAGCTCGACGACGCGATCCGCGAGATGATCGAGACGCCGCGCGCCGTGATCCTTGATGTCGCGGTCGACGAGGCCGAGAACTGCTTCCCGATGATCCCGTCGGGCGCCGCCCACAACGAGATGCTGCTCGGCCCCGCCGACAAGGCCGAGCAGCCGGTCTCGGAAGAGGGCATGGTGCTGGTGTGAGCACGGTGGCAGCGTTGGCGCTGGAAGTTCCTCCCCCGCAAAGCGGGGGAGGGGGACCATGCGAAGCATGGTGGAGGGGGCATTGATCGCCGGCCGGCGCCCCCTCCGGCTCACTGCTCTCGCCACCTCCCCCGCACGCGGGGGAGGATCAAGTTAGGCCGCCGTGCCCGCAGATCCAATCGAGCGGCATACGATCGGCGTCCTGGTCGATAACGAGCCGGGCATCCTGGCGCGCGTCGTCGGGCTGTTCTCGGGGCGCGGCTACAACATCGACAGCCTGACCGTCGCCGAGGTCGATCCCTCGAACAACCTGTCGCGCATCACGATCGTGACCTCGGGCACGCCGATGATCATCGAGCAGATCAAGGCGCAGCTGTCGCGCCTCGTGCCGGTGCACAAGGTGCACGACCTGACCGACGAGGGGCCGTTCGTCGAGCGCGAGCTGGCGCTGATCAAAGTCGCAGGGCGAGGGGAGGGGCGCATCGAGTCGCTGCGCCTCGCCGGCATCTTCCGCGCTACCGTCATCGATTCGACGATCGAGAGCTTCGTCTTCGAATTGACCGGCTCGGCGGAAAAGCTCAACGCCTTCATCGCGCTGATGGAGCCGCTGGGCCTCGTCGAGGTGTGCCGCACCGGCGCCGTCGCGATCGCCCGCGGCCACGGCCATTTTTGAATAGTTCACAACAAGACAGTGAGACAGCGAGCAAGGTTTTGACGGTTTCTTCTCGCTGTCTCGCCGTCTCGTTGTGAATACCAACGGGAGAACTAAGATGCGGGTTTATTACGATCGCGATGCCGATGTAAACCTGGTCAAGGCGAGGAAGGTCGCGGTCATCGGCTATGGCAGCCAGGGCCACGCCCACGCCAACAATCTGCGCGACAGCGGCGTCAAGGATGTCGTCGTCGCACTGAGGCCCGGCTCGCCCTCGGCGCAGAAGGCCGAGAACGCCGGGTTCAAGGTCATGACCAACGCCGAGGCCGCAAGATGGGCCGACATCGTCATGATCCTGGCGCCCGACGAGTTGCAGGCGGCGCTCTACAACAGCGAACTGAAGCCCAATATGCGCGAGGGCACCGCGCTCGCCGTCGCGCACGGCCTCTCGATCCATTTCCGCCTGATCGAGCCGCGCCCCGACATGGATGTGTTCATGGTGGCGCCAAAGGGGCCGGGCCACACCGTGCGCTCGGAATATCTGCGCGGCGCCGGCGTCCCGTGCCTGCTCGCGGTTGAGCAGAACCCGTCGGGCAACGCGGTGGAGATCGGCCTTTCCTATGCCTGCGCGATCGGCGGCGGGCGCGCTGGGGTCATCGAGACGACGTTCCGCGAGGAATGCGAGACCGATCTGTTCGGCGAGCAGTCGGTGTTGTGCGGCGGGCTGACCTCGCTGATCCTGGCCGGGTTCGAGACACTGGTCGAGGCCGGCTACGCGCCCGAGATGGCGTATTTCGAGTGCTGCCACGAGGTCAAATTGATCGTCGATCTGATCTACGAGGGCGGCATTGCCAACATGCGCTATTCGGTATCGAACACCGCCGAATACGGCGATTACTCGCGCGGCCCGCGGGTTATTGACGAGCATGTGCGGGCCGAGATGAAGAAGATCCTGGCCGACATCCAATCGGGCCGCTTCGCGCGCGAATGGGTGCTGGAGAACAACGCCGGCCAGCCGAGCTTCAAGGCCTTGCGGCGGCGCGCCGCCGAGCACCCGATTGAGGAGGTCGGCGCCCGGCTGCGCGCGATGATGCCGTGGATCGCCGAGAACCGCCTCGTCGACAAGAGCAAGAACTAGCCGGCGCCGGTGCCGCCGCGCCCCTCACCCCGGCCCTCTTCCCGCCGGGCGGGGAGAGGGAGGGAACCGCGCCAGCGGGAGGGTGAGGGGCAACCGCCGCTGCGTGTGCTGCACGTTGCGGCCGAGCTGTACCCGTGGGTCAAGACCGGGGGCCTCGGCGATGTCATCGCAGCATTGCCGCCGGCACTGGCGGCGGCCGGTATCGATGTCCGGCTCGTACTGCCCGGCTTTACCGCCTTTCTCGATGCGCTGGACTTGGGGCAGTCGCTGCGGCTGCGCACGCCGTTCATGGCGGAGCGGGTGCGGATCGCGCGGGCGGTGCTGCCGGAAAACGGGATCACCGCTTACGTGATCGACCACCCGCCGTTCTACGACCGGCCGGGCACCCCCTATCAGGCGCCGGACGGTGACGAGTGGTCCGACAACCACCGCCGCTTCGCATTGCTTGGCTGGGTCGCCGCGGCGCTGGGGGAGGGTGCCGACCCGGCGTGGCGGCCCGGCGTCGTGCACGGCCACGATTGGCACGCCGGCCTGATGCCGGCCTATCTGCGCGCCGCCGGCAGCGCCGTGCCGAGCGTCTTCACCGTGCACAACCTGGCCTATCAAGGTTTCTTCCCGGCGGAGGGCTTCGCCGACCTGGCGTTGCCGCCGGAGTTCTTTTCGATCGACGGCGTCGAATATTATGGCGGGCTGTCGTTTCTGAAGGCCGGGCTGTTCTACGCCGACCGGTTGACGACCGTCAGCCCGACCTATGCGCGCGAAATCCAGACGC
>DATEKP010000027.1:0-2217 GCA_035277405.1 Allostellaceae bacterium
GCGTTCCGGGGATGGTCGCCGCGGTCGAGCCGACCGTCATGGCCCGCGTGCACGACCGGGTGCGCCTCGCGCTCAACCCCGACCGCCTGCATTTCTTCGACGCCGCAAGCGAAGCCGCAATCTGATTCAGGCTACATCGTCCCGTCATCGTCAGGCGCGGGCGGGCAACATGCGATCGAGCAGCGCCGCGTTATGCTCGGCAAACGGGTTGACGATGCGCACGCCTTCGATGACGCGGCCGTCCTGCAAATCCTCGCTGATCAGGATGCTCACGCCGGCACGCCGGGCGGTGGCCCAAAGCATCGCATCCCAGAACGACAAGCCGTGCTGCTGCACCGCGCGAATGGCAGCGGCGAGGTCATCGGCGGTGGCGGCCTCGACCTGAACGACGGCGCGCCAGCCTTGGACGAAAATCTCGGCCCGTGCGGGCTCCATCCGAAATTTCCGGGTCGCGACATTGAAGAATTCGGCAAGCGTTTGCAGCGGCTGGAGACATTCTCCGGAGCGGATTCCTCGTTCTATCAAATCCGTCGCCAAGCCATGCCGTGCGTCCGCATCACGATTGACGGCGTAGACCAGGATGTTCGAATCAAACGCGATCAACGTTCATGCATCTCGTCGCGCGTAAAGCGGCGGCGGCCGAGTGCCTCCCCCTCACGCATCAGCTTTACGATGTGCTCGATTGCCTCTTCGCGCTCGCGCGTGCGCTGCGCCGAAAACGGCGACAGCACCGCGACCGGCCTGCCGCGGCGGGTAATGACCACCTCCCCACCATGTTCTGCTTCCTGCAAGATGCGGGAGAACGACTGGTTTGCCTCGCGTGCCGTCACCGAACGCATGCGCTTTGATCCGGTCTACAAGTAGTGCTAGGCACTACATAGCTCGCCGCCGGCGCGGCGGCAAGCCGCCGCGGTTTTCGGAGAATGCAGATGGACCTCGTCATCGCCAATGCCCGCCCCGCCGATCGCCCCGACGACGGGCCGCTCGATATCGGCGTCGCAAACGGCCGCATCGCCGCGATCGGATATGGCCTGGCCGGCGGCGAGCGCTACGACGCAGGCGGCCGGCTGGTGTGCGGCGGCCTCGTCGAGACGCACATCCATCTCGACAAGTCGCGCATCATCGGCCGCTGCCCGCCGCCGCCGAGCCGAGAGGCCGGCGCCCGCCGCGTCAACCCGGTCGAACTGACGGCGCCGCTCAAGAAGGAATTCACGGTCGAGGACGTGTACCGGCGGGCCGAGGCGACATTGCGCGAATGCCTCGTCAACGGCGCGACGCGCATGCGCACGCAGGTCGAGATCGATCCCGGCATCGGGCTGCGCGGCTTCGAGGCGATCTCGGCGCTGGCGGCGGATTACCGCTGGGCGATCGACATCGAACTGTGCGTCTTCCCGCAGGACGGGCTGACCAACTACCCCGGCACCGAGGAATTGCTGGTCGCAGCGCTGAAGCAGGGTGCGCCGGTGCTCGGCGGCGCCCCGCGCTACGACAGCGACCCGGCGACGCAGATCGAGCGCATCTTCGCGCTGGCGCAGGAATACGATGTCGATCTCGACCTGCACCTCGATGTCGGCGACGACCCGCGGCAGATGCACATCTACCAGGTGCTGGCGCTGACCGAGCGCTACCGGCGCGGCGGCCGGGTGGTCGCCGGGCACATGGCGAAGCTGTCGCTATTGCCGCCGGCCGAATGCGCCGCGCTGGCGCGGCGGCTGGCCGACGCGGGCATCGCGGTGACGGTATTGCCGGCCACCGACCTCTACCTGATGGGGCGCGAGCGCGACCACGCCGTCGTGCGCGGCGTCGCCGACGCTAATTTCCTCGGCGCCCAAGGCGTCACCTGCTCGCTCTCAAGCAACAACATCCTGAACCCCGCTACCCCCTACGGCGATTGCAACCTGATCCGCATGGCCAATCTGCACGCCAACCTGCTGCAGATCGGCGCGCCGGCGGAATTGCGCGAGCTCTTCGCGATGCTGACCGGCCAATCGGCGCGGCTCTTGAACCTGAAGGATTACGGCGGCCTCCCCGGCAACCCGGCCGACCTTGTCGTAATCGACGCCGAGACCCCCGAGCAGGCAATCGCCGAAATCCGCCCGCCGCTCGCAGTCTGGAAACGCGGCCGCCGCACCGTCACCCGCCACCCGCCGGACCTACACCCGCCAGGCTGAGGCAGGCGCGGCCCTATTTCAGGACGTTCGGGTACCCGTCGTAGAC
>DATEKP010000028.1:0-2230 GCA_035277405.1 Allostellaceae bacterium
CGACCGGCCCGACGTGATGGCGCGCTACACGGCGACGATCAGGGCCGACAAGGCGCGCTTCCCGGTCTTGCTGTCGAACGGCAATCCATCCGGTGCCGGCGACCTGCCGGACGGCCGCCATTGGGCCAAGTGGATCGATCCGCACCCGAAGCCGTCCTACCTGTTCGCGCTGGTCGCCGGCGATCTCGTCGCGGTCAGGGACAGGTTCACGACCCGCTCGGGGCGCGAGGTCGCACTCGCGATCTGGGTCCGGCGCGGCGACGAGGACAAATGCGGCCATGCCATGGCTTCGCTTAAGAAGGCGATGCGCTGGGACGAAGAGACGTTTGGCCTCGAATATGATCTCGATGTCTTCAACATTGTCGCGGTCAGCGACTTCAACATGGGGGCGATGGAGAACAAGGGCCTTAACATCTTCAATACCCGCTACGTGCTGGCCAAGCCGGAGACCGCGACCGATACCGACTACCAGGGCATCGAGGGGGTTATCGCGCACGAATATTTCCACAATTGGACCGGCAACCGGGTCACCTGCCGCGACTGGTTCCAGTTGTCGCTGAAGGAAGGGCTGACGGTGTTCCGCGACCAGCTGTTCTCGGCCGATCAGGGCAGCCCCGCGGTATGCCGCATCGCCAATATTCGCAGCCTGCGCGCCGCGCAGTTCCCCGAGGATGCCGGCCCTCTGGCGCACCCGGTGCAGCCGCAAAGTTATCTGCGGATCGACAATTTCTATACCGCGACGGTCTATAGCAAAGGCGCCGAAGTCATCCGCATGATGCACACGCTGCTGGGGCCGGACGGCTTCCGCCGCGGCATGGAGCGCTACATTTCGGAGAACGACAACCACGCCGCGACGATCGGCGATTTCATCGCGGCGATGGCGGAGGGCGGCGAGGCCGATCTCGGCGGCTTCCCGCTGTGGTACGCGCAGGCCGGCACGCCCGAGATCGCGGTCGAGGACCGCTACGACCCGGCATCGCGCAGCTACGAGCTGGAGGTCGCGCAGCGCGTGCCGCCGACCCCCGGTCAGCCCGACAAGGAGCCGATGCCGATCCCATTGGCGGTCGGCCTGTTGGGGCCGAACGGCGATGAATTGCCGACCCGGCTCGCCGGCGAAGGGGAAGCCCGGCCCGGTACGCGCATCCTCCTCGCCGCGCAGGACCGCCAGACCTTCTCCTTTGTCGAGGTGCCGGCGCCGCCCACGCCGTCGCTGCTGCGCAATTTCTCGGCGCCGGTCAAGTTGCAGGGCGTGCCGCTCGACCGGCTGAAATTCCTGGCCGTGCACGACAGCGATCCGGTGGCGCGCTGGGATGCCGGCCAGCAGGTCGCGACCCGTGTGCTGCTCGATCGGGTGGAGGCCTGGCAACAGGCGATGGCGGCAACGGGACCGCGGGCCTCCGGCCCGCACGCGGCCGAGCCGGCCGCGCTCGCGATGCCGCCGCTCGACCCGGACCTCGTCGCAGCGATGCGGCAGACCCTGGCCGATGCCGAGCGCGACCCGGCCTTCGCCGCCGAGGCACTGTCGCTGCCAAGCGAGGCGACGCTGGCCGACGCGATGGACGTGGTCGCGGTCGAGGCGATCCACGCGGCGCGCGAGGGCGCCCGCGCGGCGCTTGCCGCGGCACTCTCCGAGCCGCTGGAGGGGGCCTATCGCGGCCTGGCCGATCCCGGCCCCTACCAGATCGACGGCCGGTCGATCGGCCGGCGGGCGCTGCGCAACGTGTGCCTCGCCTATATCGCGGCGGGTGATGCGGCAGAGGGAGCGCGGCTCGCCAAGGCCCAGTTCGACCGTGGCGCCAACATGACCGATGTGCTCGCGGCGCTCGCCGTGCTGACCGACATCGATTGCCCCGAGCGCGGCGCGGCGCTCGCCGCGTTTTACCAGCGCTGGGAGGGCGACCCGCTGGTCATCGACAAATGGTTCGCCTTGCAGGCGCGCTCGTCCTTGCCGGGGACGATCGAGCGAGTGCGCGAACTGACCGCGCATCCCGCCTTCACCCGCGCCAACCCGAACCGGTTGCGTGCCCTGGTCGGCACCTTTTCGAACGCCAACCCGCTGCACTTCCACGATGCCAGCGGCGACGGCTACACGGTCCTGGCCGACGAGGTGCTGGCGATCGATCCGGACAATCCGACAACGGCGGCGCGCCTGGTTCAGCCGCTCGGCGCCTGGCGCCGCTATGCCCCGTCCCGCCAGGCGCTGATGCAGGGCGAGCTCCGCCGCATCCTC
>DATEKP010000029.1:0-6225 GCA_035277405.1 Allostellaceae bacterium
GCATGGCGAGGAATGCCGCGGCATCGCCTTCAACGAGGTGTCGCTGTTGCGCGAGAGCCGGCAGAGCGCCAAATTGCGGGTCGTCGTCGACGGCGTCGTGCGCATCGAGGAGTTGATGGCCGACGGCGTCCTTGTCGCAACCGGGTTCCCTCTCCCCGCGCGCGGGGAGAGGGACAGGGTGAGGGGTTGCCGGGTCAGCTTAGAAACTGCTCCTTGAAGACGCGCTCTTCGAGGTTGAACTCGCGGTCGAATAACACGGTCATCGCGATATCGCGGTTCTCGTGAATTTCAACCCGCGAGACATCGCGCACCTCGGTAAAATCGGCAACCGCGCTGACCGGCCGCTTGTCGGTTTCGAGCGCCTCGATCGTGACCTGCGCGCCATGCGGCAACAGCGCGCCGCGCCAGCGGCGCGGGCGGAATGCGCTGATCGGGGTGAGGGCCAGAATGCCGGCGCCCAACGGGACGATCGGCCCGTGCGCCGACAGATTGTAGGCGGAGCTGCCGACCGGCGTCGCCAACAGGATGCCGTCGGCCATCAGCTCCTCGAGCCGCACGACCCCGTCGACGCTGACCCGGAGCTTTGCCGCCTGCCGGCTCTCGCGCAGCAATGACACCTCGTTGAAGGCGATCGCGCGACCGCAGGTGCCGTTCTGCCATGCCGCCATTTCGAGCGGATGCAATTGGACCGGCTGCGCCACCGCCAGACGCTCGTAAAGCCCCTCCGCGCGGTAGGGGTTCATCAAAAACCCGACGCTGCCGCGGTGCATGCCGAAGATCGGCTTTCTGTCGGCGACAAAGCGGTGCAGCGTTTCGAGCATGAAGCCGTCGCCGCCCAGCGGCACGACAATATCGGCTTCCTCGGGTACGGTGGCACCGTAGCGCTGGTGCAATTCGGAGAGCGCTTCCTGCGCCGCCTCGGCCTCGGAGGCGACGAACGCGACGCGCGCGGCAGCGGTCACCCGCCGGTCACGCTCATATGGCGGGCGACGGCGGGCCGGTTGTGGCGGCGATCGATGATGAAATCGTGACCTTTGGGCTTCCTGTCGATCGCCTCGCGGATTGCCGCTTCGAGCGGCGCATCGCTCTCCGACTGCCGCAGCGGCGTGCGCAGATCGGCCGCGTCCTCCTGGCCGAGGCACATGTAGAGCGTGCCGGTGCAGGTCAGCCGCACCCGGTTGCAGCTCTCGCAGAAATTATGCGTCAGCGGCGTGATGAAGCCGAGCCGCCTCCCGGTCTCGCGCACCGTCACGTAGCGCGCCGGGCCGCCGGTGCGATAATCGCTCTCGTCCAAGGTCCAGCGGCGCTGCAGCCGCGAGCGCACCAAGGACAGCGGCAGGTACTGGTCGAGCCGGTTCTCGCCGCCGATATCGCCCATCGGCATGACCTCGATGATGACGAGGTCGAAGCCTTCGGTACCGCACCACGCAACGAGTTCGTCGAGTTCCTCCTCGTTGACCCCGCGCAACGCCACCGTGTTGATCTTGACCGCGAGGCCGGCGCGCTTCGCCGCCGCGAGGCCGTCGAGCACCTGGTCGAGCCGGCCGCGCCGGGTGATCTCGGTAAACTTGGCGGGATCGAGCGTATCGACAGAAACATTGACCCGGCGCACGCCGCAGTCGCGCAACTCCTCGGCGTAGCGCGCGAGTTGGCTGCCGTTGGTGGTCAGGGTCAATTCGTCGAGCGCACCCGCCTCGATGTGCCGGCCGAGGGCGCGGAACAGGGTCATGATGTCGCGCCGCACCAGCGGCTCGCCGCCAGTCAGCCGCAATTTCCTCACCCCCAAGCGGATGAAGGCGCTGCACACCCGGTCGAGCTCTTCGAGGGTCAGCAGCTCCTTCTTCGGCAGGAACGTCATCTCTTCCGCCATGCAATAGACGCAGCGGAAGTCGCAGCGGTCGGTAACCGACACGCGCAGATAGGTGATGGTGCGGCCGAACGGGTCGATCATGGCAACCAATTATATAGGGCGCTGCCCCGCGCTGTCGCCCCCCAACTCGTCATTGCTCCTCGTCGTGCGGCAGCTCGGAGCCGGGTTCCGGGGGGAACCAATCGCCGAGGACCTGCTCCGCGGTGTAGGTCCTCGAACGGAGCCGGGCGACAGTGGCGGAGACGATCTCCCCATATTCTTCAAGTGCTCTGATAGCCTTGCGCAGGGTGCGTTTCGTCTCGGCCGCAATCGCTGCATCGATCTCTCGTCTAAGGCTCGGACTGTCTTCGAGCACCCGCTCTATCTCGTTCCTCGCATCGTCGATCGAACCGGTCCAACCCCTTCGCGGGTCTGCCGCTGGCGAGAATTCCAGCTTCATCAGGTGTTCGATAATCCGGCCGATCTGGCTTTTCAGAGCGCTGCGCTGCGATATGCCCAAGCTTTCGATCTCCTCGGCAACGTTCTCCCAGTCAATCGGCCGATTGGTTGTGCCGCTCCCGGCCGCGCGCAGTGCCTCGGCCTGCTGTTTCGACCAGAGGACGAAGTCCTCGTCGTAGAGCGTGCTGATCTCGCCCATGCCAGGTCACCACCAGATGTTTCGGTACAACATGGCACCGCGTGGCTTGCGGGAAAAGCCGGCGATGCCCATCATCGGCGGTATGGACGAATTCGCCGTGCGCCCCGATCCCGAGGACCCGCGGCTGACGCGGCGGGTGGCGGGGATCGACCAGGAGGGGCGGGCGATCGAGACCGCGGTCGTCACCGAGCGGCCGTTGACCTTGTTCCTCAACGGCCGCGAGATCGTCACGATGATGACGATCGGCGACCATCCGGACTACCTCGCGGTCGGCTATCTGTTGAACCAGAACATGCTCGGCCCCGACGACCGCATTATCGCTGTCGATTACGACGACGACATCGAGACCGTCGTCGTGCGCACCGACCGCGAGACCGATTTCGAAGACAAGCTGAAGAAGAAGACGCTGACCTCGGGCTGCGCCCAGGGCACCGTGTTCGGCGATCTCATGGAGAAGTTCGAGGAGGTGCGGCTCGACCCGGCTGCCGTGCTGCGCACCTCCTGGCTCTACGCACTGACGAAGAAGATCAATATGGTGCCGAGCCTTTATCTCGCGGCCGGCGCGATCCATGGCTGCGTGTTGTGCGAGGAGGATCGGCCGCTGCTCTACATGGAGGATGTCGGCCGCCACAACGCGGTCGACAAAATCGCCGGCTACATGCACCTCCACGATGTCTCGCCGACGGGCAAGATATTCTACACGACCGGGCGGCTGACCTCGGAGATGGTAATCAAGACCGTGCAGATGGGGATCCCGATCCTGATCTCGCGCTCCGGCTTTACCGCGTGGGGGGTCGAACTGGCGCGCCAGGCCGGGCTGACCCTGATCGGCCGCGCCAAGGGGCGGCGCTTCGTTGCGTTGGCCGGGGCCGAGCGCATCGTGTTCGACGGCGACCCGAAGAGCATCGGCGACGAGCCGGCGCGGCTCGCCCGCAAGGCCAGCCTCGCCGAGGACGACGCGGCGTGAATGTCGCCGCCGTGCTGCTCGCCGGCGGCCAGGCCCGCCGCATGGGCGGCGGCGACAAATCGCTGCGCATGCTCGCCGGGCAGACGTTGCTTGACCATGTGATCGCGCGGATACGGCCGCAGGTTGCGGCGCTGGTGCTCAATGCCAACGGCGATCCGGCGCGCTTCGCCGGCTTCGGGCTGCCGGTCGTCGCCGACAGCATCCCCGATTTCGCCGGCCCGCTCGCCGGCATCCTCGCCGGGCTTGACTGGGCCGCCGCGGAGCGGCCGGAGTGCCCGCTCGTCGTCAGCGTGCCGACCGACGCGCCGTTTCTGCCGCCGGACCTCGTGCCGCGGCTGCTGCGGGGCGCCGAGGCGGACGGGGCAGAGTTGGCCTGCGCCGCATCGGGCGGCCAGCCCCACTCGGTCATCGGCCTGTGGCCGGTGCGGCTGCGCGAGGAGTTGCGCCGGGCGCTGGCCGACGGGGTGCGTAAGGTGGATGTGTGGACCGCGCGCTACAAATTGGCGACGGTCGAGTTCTCGGCCGAGCCGCTCGACCCTTTTTTCAATGCCAATCGCATCGAGGACCTGGAGCGCGCCGCCTCGCTGTTAGCCACTAGTGAAACAGCTTGGCCGCGTTGATGCAGGTCTCGATCACACCCCAGGCAAGCGGAATTCCGACAAAGCCCCAGGCGAGCACCAGTTTCACACTGTTTCCGGCCATCGCTGTGTTCCTTTATCCGGTGGTCTCTAGAACGCCGGTTGCACCGGCCCGCTCCTGCTGCATGTGATGCCGGGCGGCAACCGCGCGCACAAAAGCGTTGCAGATGAAGCCGATGACGAGCAGCACCGCCATCACGTACATCGTGACGTTATAGGCCTGCGCCTTGGCAACGCCGTGCGTGACGTTGTATTGCCGCATGTAATTGACGATCACCGGGCCGAAGATGCCGGCCATCGACCATGCCGTCAGCAGCAGACCGTGGATGGCGCCGACATAGCGGGTGCCGAACATGTCGCGCAGATAGGCCGGTACGGTCGAGAAGCCGCCGCCGTACATGCTGAAGATGATCGCATAGAACAGCACGAACAGGGCGACGCTGCCGGCGGCACCGGTCTGCGGGATCAGCGCGTAGAGAAGGGTGCCAAGCGCGAAGAACACGAAATACGTGTTCTTGCGACCGAGATAGTCCGACATCGACGCCCAGAAAAATCGGCCGCCCATGTTGAACAGGCTCATCAGCCCGACAAAACCCGCGGCGGCGACCGCCGTCACGCGGCCCGGGAACATCTCCTGGCTCATCGCCGAGGCCTGCCCGAGAACGCCGATGCCGGCCGTCACATTGAGACACAGCACCCACCAGATCAGCCAGAATTGCGGCGTCTTCAGCGCGTCGTAGACGAAAACGTTCTCATTGGTGATCAGGCGGGCCGAGGTTGTTGGCGCAACATAACCGGCGGGCGCCCAACCTTCCGGCGGTACGCGCACGATCGCCGCGCCGACCATCATGAAACAGAAGTAGATGACGCCGAGCGCAATGAACGTCTCGGCGACGCCGACATGCGTCTGCGTCGTGAAATGGCGCATCAGCCACACCGACAGCGGCGAGGCGATGAAGGCACCGCCGCCAAACCCCATGATCGCCATGCCGGTCGCCATGCCCGGGCGGTCGGGAAACCAGCGGATCAAGGTCGAGACCGGGGAAATGTAGCCGATGCCGAGGCCGAAGCCGCCTATCACTCCGTAGCCGATATAGATCAGCCACAGCGTGTGCAGATAAACGCCGATCGCCGACAGGAAAAAGCCGCCGGCCCAGCAAAGCGCGGCGGTGAACATCGCGCGCCGCGGTCCGCCTTCCTCGACCCAGCGCCCGAGCAACGCCGCCGAAACGCCAAGAAAGAAGATCCCGAGGCTGAAAATCCATCCGAGTTCGGTGAGTTTCCAATCCCCCGCCGCCGAGGGAATCGCGATCAGCTTGCTGAGGTCCCAGCTGCCCCCCGGAGCGGGGGTCGTGATCCCGATTAGCTTCGTCATCGGGATATTAAAGACGCTGAAGGCGTAGGCCTGCCCGATGCACAGATGAACGCAGAGTGCTGCCGGCGGTATGAGCCATCGGCTGTAGCCCGGCGGCGCGATCGTATGCGCTTTGTCCAAGAACGAGACAGCCATCAAGGTTCTCCTCTTCCCCATTTTTTTGGCGCTATGGCGCAACCGGTGGTTTTAATACCGCAGCGCAGGCAGTTCAGCAACAACGCGCTGACTTGGCGCAATAAATGGCTTCAATCCCGATCCCGAGCGTTGCCGCGGCGTTCGCGGCGTGGCAGCATGGCGCGATGACGCAGAGCGTCGATCTTCGCGTCGTCGAACTGCTCGCCTCCCGGCTGTGCCACGAGCTGATCGGGCCGGTGGCGGCGATTGGCAACGGGGTCGAGCTGCTGGCCGACGAAGCGCCGGATTTCGTCCGCGAAGCCATCGCGCTGGTCGGCGACAGCGCCAAGAAGGCCAATGTCCGCCTGCAATTCTACCGCTTTACCTACGGCTTCAGCGGCGGCGGCCTGGCCGGCCCGCCGCCGCATCTCTTGGCCCTCGATCTGTTTGCCGATTCGGCGATCGCCTGCGATTACGGCGCGGCGGCGCGGACGCTGCCGCTGGAGCAGCAGAAGCTGGCCTGCGCGATGCTGGTGACCGCCGGCGAGGCATTGCCGCGCGGCGGCCGTCTCGCGGTCGATGTCGAAGCCGACGCGCCGCGGATCGTGGCGGCGGGGGACGGCG
>DATEKP010000030.1:0-13734 GCA_035277405.1 Allostellaceae bacterium
GGGTCAGCGCACCCGAACCGGCATTGTCGTCGAGACCGGCGAGGCCCGCGAGGTGCATCACATGTGTGTGCTGGCCGGGTACGGCGCCGAGGCGATCAACCCGTATCTGGCCTTCGCGACGCTGGAGCAGACACGCACCGAGAACGGCCTCCCGTTATCGGCCGATCAAGTCCAGAAGAATTATCTGAAGGCGCTCGCCAAGGGCTTTCTCAAGGTCATCTCCAAAATGGGGATCTCGACCTACCAG
Organism: Allostellaceae bacterium; assembly: GCA_035277405.1. Classification (GTDB taxonomy): domain Bacteria; phylum Pseudomonadota; class Alphaproteobacteria; order ATCC43930; family CGMCC-115725; genus DATARH01. The sequence continues at coordinate 248 of DATEKP010000030.1, forward strand.
TCGTATTGCGGCGCGCAGATCTTCGACGCGGTCGGCTTGCAGAGCGAGTTCGTCGAAAAGTACTTCACCGGCACCGCGACGACGATCGAAGGGGCCGATCTGCGGGCGATTGCCGAGGAGGCGCTGGTGCGCCACGCGCGCGCCTATGGCGACGATCCGCTGTATCGCGAGATGCTCGATCTCGGCGGCGATTACGCGTTCCGGCTGCGCGGCGAGGCGCATGCCTGGACGCCGCAGACCGTCGCCAAGCTGCAGCACGCGGTGCGCGGCAACTCGCTGGCCGACTACCAGGCCTTCGCGACCGCGATCAACGACCAGAGCGAGCGGCTCCTGACGATCCGGGGCCTGATGCGCTTCCGCATGGCCGATCAAGCAATTCCGCTCGACCAGGTCGAGCCGGCGGCGGAAATCGTCAAGCGTTTCTCGACCGGGGCGATGAGCTTCGGCTCGATCAGCCGCGAGGCGCATACGACCCTGGCGGTCGCGATGAACCGCATCGGGGGCAAATCGAATACCGGCGAGGGCGGCGAGGAGGCGGACCGCTTCAAGCCGCTGCCGAACGGCGACTCGATGCGCTCGGCGATCAAACAGGTCGCTTCCGGCCGCTTTGGCGTCACCACCGAATACCTGGTCAACGCCGATGTCCTGCAGATCAAGATGGCGCAGGGGGCGAAGCCTGGCGAGGGCGGGCAACTGCCCGGCCGCAAGGTGGACAAGCGGATCGCCGCGGTGCGCTATTCGACGCCGGGCGTGGGCCTGATTTCGCCGCCGCCGCATCACGACATCTATTCGATCGAGGATCTGGCGCAGCTGATCCACGATCTGAAGAACGCCAACCCGCAGGCGGCGGTGTCGGTCAAGCTGGTGTCGGAAGTCGGGGTCGGCACGGTCGCCGCCGGCGTCTCGAAGGCGCGCGCCGACCATGTGACGATCGCCGGATACGAGGGCGGCACCGGCGCCAGCCCATTGACCTCGCTGACCCATGCCGGCTCGCCGTGGGAGATCGGGCTGGCCGAGACGCAGCAGACCTTGGTGCGGAACGGCCTGCGCGGCCGCATTGCGGTGCAGGTCGATGGCGGCCTCCGCACCGGGCGCGATGTCGTCGTCGGCGCGCTGCTCGGGGCCGACGAGTTCGGCTTCGCGACGGCGCCGTTGATCGCCGCCGGCTGCATCATGATGCGCAAGTGTCACCTCAACACCTGCCCGGTCGGCATCGCGACGCAGGACCCGGTCTTGCGCAAGCGCTTCGTCGGCCAGCCCGAGCATGTCATCAACTATTTCTTCTTCGTCGCCGAGGAAGCGCGGCAGTTGATGGCGCAATTGGGCTTCCGCACCATCGACGCGATGGTTGGCCGGGTCGACCGGCTCGACATGGTGCGCGCGGTCGATCACTGGAAGGCCAAGGGCGTCGATCTCTCGCGCCTGCTCTATCAAGAGCGGCCGAAGCCGGGCGTCGCGATCCATCATTGCGAGACGCAGAACCACGGCCTCGACAAGGCGCTCGACAACGAGCTGATCGCGCTGGCCGCGCCGGCGCTCGACCGCCGCGAGCCGGTCCGGATCGACAAGCCGATCCGCAACATCCACCGCACGGTCGGCGCGATGTTGTCGGGCGAGGTCGCAAAGCGCTACGGCCATCCGGGGCTGCCCGAGGACACGATCTGGGCGCGTTTCGACGGCACCGCCGGGCAGAGCTTCGGCGCCTTCCTGGCCCACGGCGTCACCTTGGAACTGCACGGCGACGCCAACGACTACACCGGCAAGGGGCTGTCGGGCGGCCGCCTGATCGTGCGCCAGCCGCAGGCGGCCACGCGCGAGCCGACCGAGAACATCATTATCGGCAATACCGTGCTGTACGGCGCGATCGCCGGGGAGGCCTATTTCGAGGGCGTCGCCGGCGAGCGGTTCGCGGTCAGGAATTCGGGCGCCGTCGCGGTCGTCGAGGGCACCGGCGACCACGGCTGCGAATACATGACCGGCGGGGTGGTCGTCGTGCTCGGCGAGACCGGGCGCAATTTCGCCGCCGGCATGTCGGGCGGCATCGCCTATGTATGGGACCCGGAGGGCCGTTTCGCCAGCCTGTGCAACAAGAACGAGGTCGAGCTGTCGACGGTTACGTCGAGCGAAGCCGATGACGATCCCGCCCTGGCCGACCGGCCCCGTCAGCGCGCTCCCAATGTCGCCGATAACGGGATGGGCGATCCGCTGCGCTTCGACGCCCAGCGCCTGCGCATCCTCGTTGAGCGTCACCAGCTCTTCACCGGCAGCGCCCGCGCCCGCCTGCTGCTCGAAAACTGGGACGCGGCGCTGGCGAGCTTCGTCAAGGTGACGCCGCGCGACTACCGCCGCGCGCTGCTCGAACTGCGCGCCGAACGCGACGCCGAGGCCGCCCGCATGGCCGCGGCGGAATAGCGCCAGACATGCCGAAGAGCAACGCCATCACCGTTCGCCTGAGGCCCGATGTGAGCGAAAAGCTTGACGCATTGGCGCGCGATACCAAGCGTTCGGCCTCGGACCTCGCCCGGGAGGCGATCGAGTCATATGTCGATCTCAGCGCCTGGCAGACTGCGCATATCCGAGCCGCGCTTGCTGAAGACCAGGCCGGCGGCCCCACCGCGTCGCACGATGAGGTTGTGCGATGGATGCAGTCCTGGGATACAGATCGAGAGCTGCCGCGACCGCAGGCGAAGAAAACTTGATCGCGTATGGAGATCGTATGGCGTGCGGCGGCGCTGAACGATCTCGAAGCCATTCGCGAATATCGGCGCCGACAATCCGCAAGCGGCAGCGCGTGTCCCGTCCGCGATCCAAGCCGCGGTCGATCGGCGCGCGCAATTTCCCATGGTCGGTCGCCAGGGACGGGTCGAGGGCACCCGCGAGCTTATCGTCCCGAACACCCCTTATATCGTAGCTTACCGGATCTTCGAGAACCAGATCCGCATCCTTGCCGTGATCCACACGGCCCGGCACTGGCCCCGGCGTCTTTGATCTCGCTCGGCAGCCCAGCTTTGCCTTCGTCAAGGTGACGCCAACGGACTACCGCCGCGCGCTGCTCGAATTGCGCGGCAAGCGCGAGGCCGAAGCCGCCCGTATGGCAGCGGCGGAGTAAGTCTCAAAAAGCCGTCACGGCCGGCTTGACCCGGCCCTCGGGGCCGCCGATCCTCGCCCGGCACAGCCTCGGGAGAAGGGCGGCGATGAGACGACGCACATTGATTGCGGCGATGGGGGCAGCGGCAGTCTGCGCTCCGCCCTTCCGACCCGCACGACCGCAAGCCATGCCGGTCATCGGTTACCTGAGCAGCAAGGACCCGGCCGCGGAGGCATCCGTTTTGGGTCCGATGCGCGACAGTCTGGCCAAGGCCGGATTTGTCGAGGGGCCCAACCTCGCGATCGACTACCGCTGGAGCGAGGGGCATTACGACCGCCTGCCGCTCCAGGCATCCGACCTCGTCGCGCGCAAGGTTCGCCTGATCGTCACCTCGGGCTTCCCTGCGACATTGGCGGCCAAAGCCGCAACCTCGACGATCCCGATCGTGTTCCGGCTGGCCGTCGATCCGGTCGCGACCAAGCTTGCGGCAAGTCTCAGTCGGCCCGGCGGCAATTTGACCGGGGTGACGATGTTGTTCGATGCCCTGACGCCGAAAAAAATTGAACTGCTTCGGGAATTGGTGCCGCAGGGTCGGCAGATTGCTTTTTTGATCAACCCGCGAAATCGCAATGCGTCCTCCCACCGGCAGCATGCCGAGCGGGCATCGGAAGCCTTGGGCCTGCAGCTCACCGTCGTCACGGCGGGCGAGAATGGCGAGATCGGGCCGGCGTTCGACCTCGCCCGGCAGCACGGCGCCGCTGCCATCCTGGTCGGCGACGACCCGTTCTTTGATGTCAAGAAAGCGGCGCTTGTCGATGCCGCCGGGCGCAGCCGGATCCCGACAATGTTCTATGTCCGCGATTTCGTCGAAGCGGGCGGCCTGATCAGCTACGGCCTGAGCTTTGATGAAATGGCGACGCTGGTCGGCAAATACGCGGCCCGTATCCTCAAAGGCGCCGACCCGGCAGGAATCCCGATCAGCCAACCGACCAAGATCGAATTGATCATCAACCTGAAGGCCGCGAAGACGCTCGGCCTCGCGGTGCCGCAATCGCTGCTCGCCCGCGCTGACGAGGTCATCGAATGAAGCGGCGCGACCTGCTCGCCCTCGCAGGATTCTCGGCGCTGTGGCCGCCGGGTTTGCGGGCGCAACAGAAGCCCGTGCCGGTCGTCGGGTTGCTGCACAGCCTGTCGGCGGCCCGGACGAAGCCGCAGATCGACGCGTTCCGAGAAGGGCTGCGCGAGGCCGGCTATACCGAAGGCCAGAGCGTCGCGATCGAGTACCGCTGGGCCGACGGCGATTATCACAAGCTGCCGGCGCTCGCCGCCGATCTCGTCAGGCACAAGGTCGCCGTGATCGCCACTGGCGGCGGCACAAACCCGGCGCGGGCCGCGAAGAACGCGACCTCGACGATCCCGATTGTGCTCTGCCTGGCGGCCGATCCGGTACAGACCGGTCTCGTCGCCAGCCTCGCCCGGCCGGGCGGCAACATCACCGGCGTCGGTCTTGTCAGCTTCGACCTGATCGCCAAGCGGATCGAGTTGACGACCGAACTGGTTCCCCAAGCCAAGACGATCGGCCTATTGGTGAACCTCGACGTTCCGACATGGGAAATCCAGACCGAGGCGGCGCAGCGGGCGGCTTCCGCCAAGGGGCTGCGGCTCCGAATCCTGAACGCCGGCACTAAAGCGGAGATCGATGACGCCTTTGCTTCCCTCTCCGGGTTGCACATCGACGCGCTCGTCATCGGCGCCGACGCGTTCCTCTACCGCCAGCGCGACCAGCTGGCGGCGTTGGCCTCGCGCTATTCCGTCCCGGTCAACTATGAGCTTCGCGAGCATGTCGATGCCGGCGGCCTGATCAGCTACGGCAACAGCGTGCCGGCCGCCTATCGCCAGGCGGCCCGCATCGTCGGCAAGGTTCTCGGCGGTGCCAAACCCGCCGACCTGCCGGTCGAGCTGCCGACCAAGTTGGAGCTGGTCATCAATCTGAAGTCCGCAAAGGCGCTCGGCCTCACAGTGCCGCAATCGCTGCTGCAGCGCGCCGACGAGATCGTCGAATGAGGCGGCGCGACCTCCTCGGCCTGCTCGGCGGGGCGCTGGCCGCGGTTCCGCGTTCGGGCGCAACCCAGCAGCAAAAGGTGCCGATGATCGGACTGCTGCTGCATGGCAGCGAGCGGGTCATTCCGCAAGTCCTGACAGAGGCGTTGCGCGATCTCGGCTATATCGACGGGCGCAACATTCGGCTCGAAATCCGCTCAGCTGGCGGCGATGTGCAGCGCCTGCCCGGCTTGGCCAACGAGCTTGTCAGCCGCAAGCCCGACGTCATCGTCGCGACGATAACACCGTCCGTCTTGGCGGCGCGCAAGGCCACCGGCGAAATTCCGATCGTCATGACCTATGTGGCCGACCCCGTCGGCGGGGGGATTGTCGCGAGCCTGGCGCATCCGGGCGGCAACGTCACCGGCCTCAGCTCGCTCGCCGTTGAGGCGGTCGGAAAGCAGGTGGAACTGCTGCACGAGGCGGTGCCCAATGCGCAGCGGTTTGCCGTCCTATACCAGGCGGGGTCCTCCGTGCACCCCATGCTCGAGCAGATCGTTTCTGCCGGCGAGACGCAACGGATCGCAATCGAGCCGTCCTTTGTCGCGACCGGGAGCGCACCGGACAACGCCTTTGCGGCCATGATGGCCGGCCACCGCGTCGATGGCGTGATCGTGGAAGGGCTGCTGTCGAGCGAGCGGGTCGCCGAACTGGCCCTGCGGCACCGTCTGCCGGCTGTGTCGGACCACCCGTTCTTTGCCCGCCAGGGCGGTCTGATCGGCTATTTCGCCAGCCCGCAAGACAACGCGCGCCGCGCCGCTGTGCTGATCGACAAAATCCTCAAAGGCGCCAAACCCACAGACCTGCCGGTCGAACAGCCGACCAAGTTCGAGCTGGTGATCAACCTGAAGACCGCCAAGGCGCTCGGCCTCACCGTGCCGCCATCCCTTCTCGCCCGCGCTGACGAGGTCATCGAATGAGGCGCCGCGATCTGCTCGCCGCGCTTGCCGGCGTGGCAGCGCTTGCGCCAGCAGTCGCCCGCGCGCAGCAGAAGGAGATGCCGGTGATCGGCTATCTTAGTATCGGCACGCCCGAGTCGCGGCGGTCGTTCGTCGATGTCTTCCGGCGCGGATTGAGCGAAAACGGATATGTCGAGGGCCGGAACGTCGCTATCGAATATCGCTGGGCGGAAGACAAGCTCGACCGGTTTCCCGCTCTCGCGGCCGAGCTTGTTGCGCGCAATGTCGATATCATCGTGACCGCCGGCGGGACGCTCGCGGCGCTGGCGGCAAAGCGGGCGACGACGACGATTCCGATCGTCTTCGCGGCTGTCGGCGATCCGGTGCAAGAAGGCCTCGCGGCCAGCCTCGCGCGTCCGGGCGGCAACATTACTGGCTTGTCCTTTTTCTCCCCGCAGCTTGCCGGCAAACGGCTGGAAATGCTGAAAGAGGCGGTGCCGGGCGCCGCTCTCATCGCCGTCCTGCTGAAGCCGGATGCGATGCCCGATCGCGCCAGGCAGGCCCGGCTCAAGGAAGTCGAGGAGTCGGCTGGACTGCTGGGGGTGCGTCTCCGAATTGCTGAGGCGCGAAGCGCTGAGGATTTCGACCGGGCCTTCTCTGAGATAGCAGCGGCGCAGGCAGCCGCGGTATCGGTTTTCGTGACCCCGCTCTTCATCTCTGAGCGCCGGCGCATTGCCGAGCTCGCGGCAAGAAACCGGCTGCCGGCCGTTCTCCGAATTCAGGGAATTCGCCGAAGCCGGCGGCTTGATGTCCTACGGACCGAGCATTCCGGATTTGTATCGGCGCACCGCCGGGTACGTCGCCAAAATACTCAATGGCGCCAAGCCCGCCGACCTTCCGGTCGAGCAGCCGACGAAGTTCGTGCTGGTGATCAACCTGAAGACCGCCAAGGCGCTCGGCCTCACCGTGCCGCAATCCCTCCTCGCCCGCGCCGACGAGGTCATCGAATGAGGCGCCACTGCACGGGCAAGGCAAACAGGAGGGCGAGACAATGAGCGACAGCAGCGAGACGTATGAGGGCGGCTGCCTGTGCGGCGCCGTGCGCTTTATCGCGACCGGGCACCCGAAAGGCGTCTACTGGTGCCATTGCCAAAGCTGCCGCCGCCACAGCGGTGCGCCGGTGTCGGTGTTCGTCGCGTTCGAACCCGCGGCCTACCGGGTGACGAAAGGCGAGATCGCCAAGTTCGCATCGACGCCGGGACGGACGACGCGCGGGTTCTGCGCGCGGTGCGGCTCGACCCTGACCTGCGAACCCGTTCGCCTGCCCGGTGAAGCGCATTTCCACATCGGCGCCTTCGACCAGCCGGAGCGGCTCGCACCGTCATCCCGCCACGTCTTTGCCGAAGAGCGCCTGCCGTGGCTGCATGTCGGCAGCGAGTGATGCAGCAGACCCGCGCCGACGAGGTCGTCGAATGAGGCGCCGCGACCTGCTCGCGCTTTTCGGGGGCGCCGGGCTGCTGCCGCCGTTGACCGCGCGGGCGCAGCCGGCGGTCGCGCTGAAGCGGGTCGGGCTGTTGATGAGCACGGCCGCCAGCGGCGCGTACGAACAATCGGCGGTCGCCGCTTTCGTGCAGACGCTGGAGAAGGCCGGCTGGGCATCCGGCCGCAACGTCGAGATCATCCTCCGCTGGGGCAATGGCGATGCGGCGCATATGAGGGCCAATGCCCGCGAGGTCGTCGCTTTGGCGCCCGATGTCATCATGACGAAAGGCGCCAATCTCCCCTACGTGGCAGAGCTGACGCCGGCGATCCCGATCGTGTTCGTACTGCTCAGCGATGCAAACGCGGTGCATTATGTCACCAGCCTGGCGCATCCCGGCGGCAACATCACCGGGTTCACGAGCGGCGAGCGCGACCTGGTCGGAAAGCGGCTGCAGTTGCTGCGCGAGATCGACCCCGGTATCGAGCGGGCCCTGTATCTGCGCGGCGAGCGGGTCGTGTCGGACACCAAGGGCCTGTTTCAGCGGCTCGCCGCGGACGCCGCCGCGCTGAGGTTCCCGATGACGGACGGCGCCGTGCAGCGGAGAGCCGAGGTCGAGCCGCTGATCGCTGGCTTTGCACGCCAGGCGCGCGGCGGCCTGATCGTTGCGTTCGATGCGTTCAATGCGACGCACACGGCGCTGATCGTCGGAATGGCGGCCAAGTACCGGCTGCCGGCGATCTACTTTGCCCGCTTCTTCACCGATGCCGGCGGTCTGATATCCTACGGCTTCGACCAGGATGAGCAGTTCCGCGAGGCGGCGGCCTATGTCGACCGCATCCTGAAGGGCGCCCGCCCCGGCGAACTGCCGGTGCAGCAGCCCACCAGGTTCCAGCTCGTCATCAACCTGAAGACCGCAAAGGCCGTCGGCCTGACGATCCCGCCGTCATTACTGGCGCGCGCCGACGAGGTCATCGAATGAGACGGCGCGACCTGCTCATGCTGGCCGCAGCGCTCGCCGGTCACGCTCGCGCATGGGCGCAGCAGCCGCGAAAGCCGAAGACGATCGGCTTGCTGACCGGCCTGTCCGAAAGCGATCCCACCATCCAACCGGGCATCGAAGAATTCAGGCAGGCGCTGCGGGCTAAGGGGTGGCGCGAAGGCGACAACCTTCAGGTCGTCCAGCGCTTTGCCGCTGGCGACCCCGAGCGCGTGCGGGGCTTCGTCGCGGAGCTGATCAGCCAACACCCGGACGCGATCGTCGCCCACACCGCCCTTGTCGTCGCCGCGCTTCACCAGGCGACACGCGCGCTGCCGATCGTGTTCGTCTCGATCCCCGACCCGGTGACCGACGGCTTTGTCGCCAATCTCGCCCGGCCCGGCGGCAACATGACGGGGTTTACCAATTACGACTTCGCGATCGGAAGCAAATGGCTTGAAGTCCTGACGGAAATTACGCCCGCGACACGGCGAGTCGGGGTGCTGCTGAACCCCGACGCAAAATCCTCCTATGCGTCTTACGCCGGCTACTGGCGTTCGGTCGAGGCTGCGGCCGGGGCCATGCCGGTCGCAGCCAGGTTGTCGCCGGTCCGCAACAGCGACGAGATCGAAGGTGCCATTGCCGCGCTCGCCGCCGAGCCGGGCGGCGGACTGATCGTGCCGCCGTCGGCGCCGGTCACCGCTCATATCGGGCGGATCATCGAACTGACCGCCCGCCACCGGGTGCCGGCGATTTACGGATTCGCCTCCCACGCGCGGCAGGGCGGCCTCGTCTCTTACGGCACCAGCCTGACCGACCTGTTTCGCCGGGCCGCCGATTACGTCGATCGCATCCTCAAAGGCGCCAAACCCGCCGATCTCCCTGTCCAGGGTCCGACGAAGTTCGAGCTGGTGATCAACCTGAAGACTGCCAAGGCGCTCGGCCTCGCCGTGCCGCAATCCCTCCTCGCGCGCGCCGACGAGGTCATCGAATGAGGCGGCGCGAGCTGATTTGGGGTCTCGCGGGCGCGGTCGCCGTCGCGCACCGCGGCCGATCACAGGAGCCGAGGCGCATCTACCGGCTCGGCAATCTGCTATCGGCGCCGCGCGATGCGCCGCATCAGGCGGCGCTGCGCAAGAAACTGGCGCGGGAGGGGTTTGTTGAGGGACAAAACCTCTGGATCGACTATGAGGGCTATGGGCTCACGGCCGGGCAGTTTGAGGAGCACGCCGCCGAACTCGTGAAGAGGCGCGTCGACCTGATTATGGCCGGGGGCGATGCCGCGGTTCGTGCCGCGCAGCACGCCACCAGCGAGATCCCAATTCTGGCATTGACGGACGACATGCTCGGCCAAGGTTTCGTCCGCTCGCTTGCGAAGCCGGGAGGCAACATCACCGGCGTCACCATCTTGGCATCGGAGCTTGACGGCAAACGCCAGGAAATCCTGATCGAGGCGGCGTCCGGGGCACATCACATCGCGGCCCTTGCCGACAGCACCATCACATCGCCGCCGCACCTGCGCGCGCTCGAGGATGAGGCACACGAGCACGGGGTCGCGCTTTCGGTGCATCTAGCCTCTCGGCCGGACGATATACTCCCGGCACTCGACGCGGCTGCGGCGTCCGGGGCCCGAGCGATCAACGTGCTGGCGTCGGCGCTGTTCTTCAACAACCGTCAGGCTATCTTCGATCGGGTTGCCGCTCTGCGTCTACCCGCCGTCTACCAATGGCCGGAAATGGCGCGCCAGGGGGGTTTCGTCGGCTATGGCCCGAGCATCGTGCAGTTGTATAGCGACGTGCGGAGCCGCCAGTTGCTTCGCCTGTTGCGCGGTGCCAAGCCGGCCGATCTGCCGGTCGAGCAGCCGACGAAGTTCGAGCTGGTGATCAACCTGAGGACCGCGAAGGCGCTCGGCCTGACGATCCCGCCGTCATTGCTGGCGCGCGCCGACGAGGTCATCGAATGAGGCGGCGGGAGCTCTTGGCTGGGCTGGCGGCCATAGCGGTGGCCGGGCACATCGCACGCGCCCGCGGCGCGGGCCTTCGGCGTATCGGGTTTCTGACCCCGGTCGGGTTCGCGCCCGGATCGACGGCGGGACGGCTCGTCGATGCGGTGGTGCACGCCCTGGTCGGGCAGGGGCTTGTCGAGGGGACCGATTTCGCAATCGTGAAACGCGGCGCGGCGGCGCATTACGAGCGCCTCGCGGCACTGATGGCGGAGCTGCTGGCCGAACACGTCGACGTCGTCGTCGCAACGAGCTATCCGGCGGCGCTCGCGGCAAAACAGGCGACGCAATCGGTTCCGATCGTCACCGTCAACACCGGCGATCCGGTAAAGACCGGGCTCGTCGCCAGCCTGGGGCGGCCCGGCGGCAACATCACCGGGATCTCGGATGTGGCAGCCGAACTGGCGCCGAAGCGGCTGGAATTCTTGAAGGAGCTGGTGCCCAGCCTGCGGCGTGTCGCGATGCTGTGGAACGCCAGCGATCTCGGCATGTCGTTGCGCTACGAGGCCACCGCGGCGGTCGCGACGCAGCTCGGGATTACCGTCCAGTCGCTCGGTGTCCGAGAGCCGGACGACTTCAAGGACGCCTTTGCCGTAATGGAGCAGAGCCGGCCGGACGGCATCTTGATGGTCTCCGATACCCTGATGATCCTCAACCGCAAGCGCGTCTTCGATTTCGCCGGTGCGCATCGGATCGCCGCGATCTATGAGGATGGGCGCTATGCCCACGATGGCGGGTTGATGAGCTACGGCCCGGATGCGTCGGAGACCGCCACCCGTGCAGCCAGCCTCGTCGCCCGCGTCCTGAACGGCACCCAGCCGGGCGAGCTGCCGGTCGAGCAGCCGACCAAATTCGAGCTGGTGATCAATGTGAAGACCGCCAAGGCCCTCGGCCTGGCCGTACCGCCATCGCTCTTGGCCCGCGCCGACGAGGTCATCGAGTGAGGCGAGGCGCCGGCCTGGCGCGGCGCCCCGCGATTTTCGCAATGGTCGCGGCGCGATGCGCGGGCTAGGCTGGCCGGGCCATCATGCGGCACCGGCCACGGCCGGGCCGCCATCCCAGGGAGGAATGGAGACCATGGCGCAATTCACCGTCGAGAACGTCTCTTATGTGAAGCACGGCTCGCGCGAGATCATGGCGCGCGTCTTCAAGCCGGAGGGCGCCGGGCCATTCCCGTGCTACATCGACCTGCACGGCGGCGCGTGGAACAACGGCGACCTCGAAGACCGCACCTCGCTCGGCGAATACCTCGCCTCGCGCGGCTATGTCATGGCGACGCTGAACTTCCGCCATGCCGCCGACGGCTACCCGACGACGTTGCAGGACATCAATTACGGCGTCCGCTGGGCCAAGGCGCACGCCAAGGAATTGAAGATCGACCCGGCGAAGATCGCGCTGGGCGGCGCCTCCTCGGGCGGCCATCTGGCGATGCTGTCGGCGATGCGGCCCACCGACGCGCGCTATGCCGCGATCCCCGGCCCGGCCGGCGTCGATGCGAGCGTTCACGCTGTCGTCATGCTGTGGCCGGTCATCAACCCGCTGTCGCGCTACCGCAACGCGATCCGCCGCTCGGCCGAGCCGAACCCGCCGGGCTTCTCGGTCGGCATGAAGGAGAAGCACGATACCTACTGGGGGACCGAGGCCGCGATGGCGGAGGGCAACCCGATGCTGATCTTGGAACGCGGCGAAAAGGTGGTGATGCCGCCGGCGATCTGGATCCAGGGCCGGCCCGACGAGACGCACGACTACCACGACCCCGACGGCGGCTTCCCCGGCAACGAGCCCGAGCGCTTCGTCAGCAATTACCGCAAGGCGGGCGGCGATATCGAGATCACCTATTTCGACAACGCCAAGCGCAACACCGAGACGAGCCACGCCCCGGTGCTCGACTTCCTGAAAAAGCACCTGCAGTAGGGATCGCAGCGGCCTCCGCCATCGGTTGCGGGAGGCGCCGGCGGCGGGGTCAGCGCGGCCGTAGCGTCGGGAACGCGATCACGTCGCGGATCGACGGGCTGTCGGTCAACAGCATGACCAGCCGGTCGATGCCGATGCCAAGGCCGCCGCAGGGCGGCAGCCCGTATTCGAGCGCCGAGACGTAATCCTCGTCGAGCGGCTGCGCCTCCTCGTCGCCGGCGGCGCGCGCCATCATCTGCGCCTCGAACCGGGCCCGCTGGTCGAGCGGGTCGTTCAGCTCCGAGAAGGCGTTGGCGAGCTCGCGGCCGCGCGCGAAAAGCTCGAACCGCTCGGTGAGCGCAGGGTTTCCCCGTTTGGGTTTCGCGAGCGGTGAGAGCTCGAGCGGATAGTCCACCACGAACGTCGGCGTGTCGATCTTCGATTCGACATGCGCCTGGAACAGTTCGTCCAGCAGCTTCGGCCGCGACAGCGACCCCACGTGCGGCACGCCCGCCTTCTCCGCCGCCGCCGCGAGCGCCTTGGTGTCGAGCGCAAGCACGTTCGGCACGCCAAGCGCGCTGCTGAGCGACGTCAGCCAGTTGAGCCTCGGAAACGGCGGCTTGAAAACGGGCACGGCCGCCGGCGCGCTCGCGTCACCCGCGGCGGTCACGCCCCGGTCGCCGCCTTCGCCCATCACGCGCGCCACCGCGTCGGCCGCGCACGTCAGCAGCTTCTCGACGCGCGTCATCATCAGCTCGTAGTCGGCGTACGCCTCGTAGAACTCGAGCATCGTGAACTCGGGATTGTGCGTCCGGTCGATCCCTTCGTTCCGGAAGTCGTGCCCTATCTCATATACCCGCTCCAGGCCGCCGACGATCAGCCGCTTGAGGTACAGCTCGTCCGCAATCCGGAGATAGAGCGGCATGTCGAGCGCGGCGTGGTGCGTCATGAACGGCCGCGCCATCGCGCCGCCGTAGAGCGGCTGAAGGACGGGCGTCTCGACTTCGAGGTAGTCGATGTCGTTCAGGAACCCGCGAATCGCGGTG